>JALNXB010000016.1 GCA_023230585.1 bacterium | reverse complement strand
CCTATCTACAAGTTCTAATCTGTGTATTTCGTGAGGGTTAAACTTTGATTCTACTTCTTTAAGGAGTTTTTCATATACCTCTTTTGCTTTAGAATACTTTTTCTCACTTCTATATGTATCTCCAATACCTCTGTTCGCACGTATTTGTTCGTTTTCAGAGATACCTTTTACTTTTAATATTTCTGAGTATACATCCCTTTCTTTGCTAAATTGACCCGATTCGTTAAGTATTGTTGCTTTAGTAAAAAGAGTATATACCTTATATCCTAAACTCAAATTAGGTAGTTTTAATATATCATCACAGGTACGAATAGCGTCTTTATAGTTTTTTTCAAGACGATAACTTTCTGCTATATTAAATAGCATAACCTGCAAATTATAATCAACTCCTTCTATGTTTTTTAGAGTTTCATACTCTTTTCTTGCTCCTTTAAAATCTCTTTTTTGTATAAACGTATCGGCTTTTGCAAGAATGTTTTTTATTTTATCAGCAGATAACTCTTCTTCTCGTTGAGAAGATTCTTTTATCTCTTCTGCAGTTAAAACTCTGTTATATATTACTACTTCGTCTATATCCAGTATTTCTTGTTGGTTAAGCCCAACTAAAAAGGGTTGTTTTGTTGGAACATATTCGCCATCATAAGGAGTTTTCCCGACCAGAGAACCGTTAAGGTATATAAGGATAATTTTTCCATCCCATGTAAAAGCAACGTGGTGCCATACATCTTGAGGAATATCAACACCTGATGCCCTAACAGAATAAGATTTAGAACTTCTTCCATCTGAGGTGCTACCCGCTACACAACTTATCCTTGCAACGAGGTTATCTGGTTTCCTTGCAGGAAATAGGCTCCATCCAGTAGGACCACCTCCTGACAACAAGATTGTATTGGCATTAAGTGTAATACCTTCGTATTTTGTTGATTCTCCACTCCTTCTAAACCAACATTCTGCTGTGAAAGATTTGTTTAGTATATCTACAGTTTTTCCTTGATAATATCCTCTATCCAATCTTACAGCTTTCTTTCCGGGGATACGACCTTCAACTACCTTTAGGTCTGATATCACCCTATCTCCTGCTTTAACAGGCACAAAAACTAAATCTGCTTGGTTGCTACTAAGGTCTTTAATAACGCTATTCTCATCAATAACATCTTCAAATGTGTAGTACCTAACAACGCTTTTATCGTTTTTGATAGTTTCTTTTCTTTTCTGTAATTTTTTGTTCCATTCACTATCGCCTTTTGCACTTACAACCATTAAAATCAATAAAATAAAAATATACTTTATTCTTTTCATTCTTCTCCTTTGACAAGTTGATCACATTTGTTTAGTTTAAAGATTGACAAAAACTTTATGTTTTTTTATAATACTTCAAATAGTTTAATTTTTTTTTGGAGGTATGTCAATGGAAAAACTTCTTGCAGAAATATATAGTATGGATGAGTCAACTATAAAGAAATATGAAAAACACCTTATGCTTGGTGGTGGCACAAGGGGTATACCTGTTATTAAGAAAGGGAAAGGTGTCCGTGTTTACGATGTGGATAACAAATCTTATATAGATTGTACAAGCCAAAGTTGGGCTATGTATCTTGGTCACGCAAACCAAGAGATGAACGAAATTTTATGTGAACACCTAAAAAATATGTCTCATATACACCAAGGAGTGCATACACCTGTAAGGTATTATCTTGCAAATCTTCTCTCAGAGATAGCACCACCAGGGTTAAACAGGGTCTCTTTTACTGTTGGAGGTGGACCTGCGATTGAAGCGGCTATGAAAATTTGTATGAAAAACACAGAAACTTCAAGAGATTTTTTGTGTCTTTACGATTCTTACCATGGTTCTACATTGGGTTCACTTGGTGCTACTTGGATGTCAACAAGGTCAGCTGGCAATCTTATAGGAGGTAGCAGGTTTTTATCTTTAACTAAACCTTTTATAAGAGTTCCTAACCCAAACTGTTACAGATGTTTTCTTGGGCTAAGGAGACCTACGTGCGGGTTGGCTTGTGCTAAAATTCTTGAACTTACTATCCAAAAAGGTGTGTCTGGAAATGTTGCAGGGTTTATTCTTGAACCTATTCAAGCAAGCGGTGGGCAGGTGATACTTCCAGTTGAATACCTGCAAGAGGTTAGAAGGATTTGTGATAAGTATAATATCCCTTTAATTTTTGATGAAATACAGACATACTGCAGAATTGGAGAATTTTTTGCTGCCGACTATTTTGGGGTTACTCCAGATATTATTGTTTTGGGTAAAGGGTTAGGTGGAGGTTTACCTTTGGCTGCAATTATTATATCTGATAAATTAAAAGGTTTTCAGCAAGACGGAGAGGAACTACATACTTTTGCAAACAATAGTCTGTCTCAGATGGGCGCTATAAAACTTATAAAGATGATGCAGAACGGTATACTTGAAAATACAAGAAAAATGGGTAACTATCTTAGGGAAGGACTTGAGTTGTTACAGAAAGATTTTCCTCAGATTGGGGATATCAGGCAAGCAGGACTACATATAGGTATTGAGTTTGTGAAAGATAATGAAACTCTTTTACCTGCTGTAGAAGAGGCTGCTGAGATAAGAAAAGAGATGATGAACCGTGGAGTAATATTGGGTATGGCTGGTCCTTGCAAACAGGTTTTAAAGATAAAACCGCCTCTTATTATAAATAGAACTGAATGTGATGAGGTTCTCAACGCTTTAACAGATACCTTAAAAAAAGTTTTTTGTAAATAGATTTAAAGTATGGAAAATAAGGTAGGAGATATAAGGTTAATAAAAACAGTATTATCTGAAAAGATTTTCTCTATGAAAATTTTTGATGTTGGTTTTTGGCTTGGCAGAACTTCTCTTTTTCCTCTTATGTCTGAAGGTACCGTTCCACTTCTGACAGAAATTGAACAAAAATATAATATTCAAGGGACTCTTGTTTCTCATTGGATAGATGGAAAATATTCTGTTGATGAGAGTAACAAGTTTCTTATCAACTCAATTAAAGACAAGAACAACTGGTACGCTGTGGTTACAGGGCTTCCAATCTTTCCTGAAAAAGATGGGTATAAAAATATTCTTGAAGACCAGATTTTAAACGAAAAAGTCAGAGGTGTAAGAATCTATCCAACAACTTACAAGTTTAAACCTGTTGAATGGTGTATAGGCTCTTTATGTGAAACCCTTATTTATAATAAAATACCTCTCTTTATATTTCATACAGAAACCTCTTTTACTGATATTCAACTTCTCGCTACATCTTTTCCAAAACTTCAAATTGTGCTTGAGACCCAAATAAAAAAAATTATATATCATACAAGAATGTTACTTCCTCTTATGAAGAAATGTTCTAATGTGTATACCGACATCTCTAATCTTGGTGCTCCCGGCCTGCTTGAATATTTTATTAAAAACATTGGTTATGAGAGGTTACTTTTTAGTTCTTACGCACCTGTAAATGACCCTTTAGTGCCGATAGGTCTATTGTTAAACGAAAATATTTCTGAAATAGAACAGACTGGTATATCTGGTGATAATATAAGAAGGTTGATTAAAGGTGACTTTTTATGAATAAAATAACCATTGTAGATGGGCATTTACATTTGGGGTGTGACCCTTATAATTTTGTCCCTAAAAAAGATATTCAACAATTACTTTTATGTATGAAAACTTATGGGATAAAACGGGCTTACTCTTGCCATTACAAATGGTTGTTGTGCCGTTTTAAAGAAGGGTACGAAAGTTCTATCAGTGCGTATCAAGAGTCTGGAGGTAAAATACCTTATTTTGGGGTGTATACTCCAACAGATATTCAGGCATCTTTAGAATATCTTGATAAAAGTTTAAAAAGCGGTGGGTTGATAGGAATAAAAATTCATCCAAGTTTTCATAAGACTTACGCCGATGACCCAAAATATTTACCTGTGTGGAACTATGCAAAAGAGTACCAGTTGCCAATACTTTCTCATACCTGGAGTTTGACCGATAACCCTGAACAGAAATTTTCTTTACCATCGTTATTTACCAAGTACCTTGAAAATTATCAAGAGGTCTTTTTTGTTATGGGGCATAGCGGTGGGCGAGGTAACGGAAGAAAGGATGCTGTTGAGTTAGCAAAAAGGTTTGAAAATGTGTACCTTGATATAGCTGGCGATATATTCTGTTATAATCTTATACCTGAATTGGTAGGTTCTGTTGGTGTTGAAAAGATTATTTTTGGAACAGATTGGCCCTGGTTTGACCCTGCTTCTTATCTGCCAAGAATAATTCTTTCTTCTGTCACAGATGAGCAGAAAGAAAAGATTTTGGGGTTAAATGCTCTAAAGGTTTATGAGCCAAATCTTTTTTAACGACAAAAAATAATAAGGATAAAGACGAGGGTTGCCACGTCATTAGAAGGCATTCCTCGCAATGCCACAAAGCGGCAGATAAAAGCATAAAAGAAAGACGTATGGGGTGTCTACTCACTCCCCTTCTTTGCCCTCTACCCTTGGGCTTGTCCCGAGTATTTCCGAGGGAGAGAAGGATCAAGGGTGAGTGGCTGTTGGCAGGCTAAGAAAAAATGAAAGCCGTAACGATAAAAAATTAGACAACCCCTGCATGTCATTCCGGACTTGATCCGGAATCTCGTTTTTCACGTTGTGCCTTTTACCAAAGTGGGTTAAGTTAGAGATCCTGAAACAAGTTCAGGATGGTAAAATTGGGGCGGTAACGATAAAAACTAAAAAAAGAGAGGCTTTATGAAAACATATAAAATTGGAAGCGGATTTTCACCTTTTTCACCTTGCGTTGAAAGGTTTGTTACAGACGGTTATAGAGAAAAAGTTTCTTTGGTAGAACAGATACAGATGGCAGGTAAGATTGAAGGGCTATTAGGGATTGCTCTCGATTATCCGTACCAGTTTGTAAAGGAAGATATACCTGACATAAAATCTGCCTGCGAAAAAGAAGGTAAGGTTTTATGTACTGTAGAGGCAGGTATATACCCAGACAAAAGATGGAAACAGGGTAGTATCTCTTCACCAGACTTAGGTATAAGAAGGGAATCTATAAGAGTTCTCAAAGAAACAATAGATGTTTCGGTTTTAATGGGAGCTGAAAGTGTTCTGATTTGGCCTGGGCAAGATGGGTTTGACTATCCTTTTCAAGCAGACTACAAAAAGTCTTGGGGGTATATTGTTGAATCTTTGCAAGAGATAGGCGAGTATAGGAAAGATGTTAAGATAGGTATTGAATATAAGCCAAAGGAACCACGTACAAATCTTTTTATAAGAAATGTAGGGATACTGTTATACCTATTAAAATCTATCGATTTACCTAATGTTGGAGGTGTGGTTGACTATGGACATAGTCTTGTAGCAGGTGAAAATCCTGCTGAATCAGTGGTTCTTCTTGCAAATGAAGATAAACTCTTTGAAGTGCACCTTAACGATAATTATAGAGATTTTGACCACGACCTTATAGTTGGAAGTGTTTCATTTTGGGAAACTCTTGAGTTCTGTTATTGGCTAGATGTTTGTAACTATGATGGTTGGTATCTGATGGATGTTTTTCCGTATAGGGAAAATGGAGTTAAAGCGTTAGAATGTTCAGTAAACAATACGATTAATTTTATAAAACTCGCTAAAGAGTTGAGAAGTTCCAACCTTGAGCATTGTTTACAAAAAAGAGATATAGTTTCTGTGTTATCAATACTTAACGAGAGAATTTTGAAATAAAACAATAGTATAACAATGTTAAAAACTCAAATAAAACTAACTATATTGTTTCTACTTACAACTTTCTTTATAGTACCTGTTGTTTATGGAAAAACCTATGTATCTCAGCAAGAGATAGTTGCTGGAACTTTTGTCAAAATCACTATTGAACCTATAAAAGAAAATGAAAAGGTTTTAGATGAAGCTTTTATTGAAATGAAAAGGATAGAAAAAATCTTTTCTATTTATGATAAAGATAGTGAAATCAGCCAACTTAATAGACTAAAAAAATTAAAGGTTTCTGATGATACAATTTACCTGCTTAAAAAATCTTTTTATATAAGCAGTATTACAAATGGAGCTTTTGATATAACCTGTAAACCATTGATTAAAATTTATAAGAAAGCTGAAAAACGAAATAGTGCCCCAACAAAAAATGAAATTGAAGAGACCCTGAAATCTGTTGGTTGGGAAAAAATTGTTTTAAAAGGAAACGTTGTGGAGATGCCTAAAAATTTTGAGATAGACCTTGGAGGGATAGCAAAAGGATATATGGTTGATAAGGTTGTAGAGTTTCTTAAAAAAGAAGGCGTAAAGAACGGTATGGTTAATGCTGGAGGCGATATATTTGCTTTTGGGAAAAACTTAAAAGGAAAAGATTGGCAGATTGGGATACAACATCCATTAAGAAAAAGATATATACTAAGAAGGGTTGGAATAAAAAATTCTGCTATTGCAACATCTGGTACTTATGAAAGGTTCTACTCTATTAAAGGTAAAAAATACGGGCATATTATAAACCCTTTAACTGGTAAAACTGTTCAGGGGTTTCCTTTAAGCGTAACAGTTGTTGCTTCTGATTGTGCAACTGCAGATGGGTTTGCAACTGCTTTCTTTGTTCTTGGGGCAAAAAAAAGTCTTCAGACTATCCAGAAAGTAAATAATATTGGAGCTTTCATAATAGATGGAAACAGAAAAATTTATGAAAGTAACAATTTTTCAAAACTATCTTTTCCATAAATCTTTATAAGTTTCTCTCTTCCTAATGATACTGGCTTTTTTGTTATCTACCAAGATTTCGCAAGGTTTTAACCTGCTATTGTAATTTGAAGACATAGTAAAAGAGTATGCTCCTGCACTTGCAACAGCTATAAGGTCGCCTGCTTTTATATCAGAAGGAATATCTATATCTTTACCAAGAAAATCTCCTGATTCGCAGATAGGTCCTACTATATCTGCTCTCATACTGTTCTTTTTAGCCAATATAGGGAAAATAGAGTGGTAACTACCATAAATAGATGGTCTGATAAGGTCATTCATAGCAGCGTCTACAATAACAAAATTCTTCTTGTCTCTCTTTTTTACGTATAAAACTTTTGTTAGAAGAACTGCCGTGTTACCAACAATAAACCTACCCGGTTCAAGGATAAGCGATTCTATCTTCATTGAGTTGATAATTGGTGTTATTACATTACCAAACTCCTCAATCTCTGTTACTATATCTTTGTTAGAGTAAGGTATACCAAAACCTCCACCAATATCAATTATTTTAGGTTGGAACTTTACTTTCTCGGAAAATATCTTAACCTTTTTTAAAGCAGAGGTATAAGGCGTAACATCTTTAAGTTGAGAACCAAGGTGTAGATGAAATCCTAATATTTGTGCATATTTATACTTTTTTCTCTCTTTTATAATCTTTTCAGCTAACGGTAAGTCTATACCAAACTTTGTTTCGTTTTTTGATGTTTTTACATATTCGTGAGTATCAACATCTATATCCAAATTTAGTCTAAGGTTGCATACAACTTTCTGGTTAAACTTCTTTCCATATTTTTCTATTAAAGCGAGTTCTTCTTGATTCTCTATATTAAAACAGTTTATATTGTTTTTTATGCCATAAGAGATCTCTTCTTCACTTTTCCCTACTCCTGCAAAAACTATTTTATCAGGAGTAAACCCTGCAAGTATAGCGCCCCTTAACTCTCCTTCTGATACTACATCTGCCCCGTAGCCTTCTTTTTCCATCATTTTTAGTATGTTTAGGTTTGAATTTGCTTTTACAGAATAACATATAAGAGAGTTTGCTCCTGAAAAAGCATTTTTAAATCTTCTGATTTGTGATAGAAGATAGTTTTTGCTATACACAAAAGAAGGAGTTCCGTATTCAGTTGCAATTGTTTTTAAACTAACGTCTTCAGCATATAAAATGTTTTTTTTGTAATCAAAAAAATCTTCAAAAATTATTTTAATATCTTTTTTTTCCATATTTCTATTTCCTTTTGAACAAGTTTAGGTGAAGTTCCACCGTAAGAGTTTTTGGAGTTGACTGAGGTGTCATAATTTAAAATGTTTATTATATCATCAGAAAAATTGGGTGAAAACTCTTCCCATTCGTTTTTGGTTAGTGAGTCAAAAGTTTTCTTCTCACTTATACAGTAACGTACTATCTTACCGCAGATTCTATGTGCTTCTCTAAAAGGGACATTTTTTTTGACAAGATACTCAGCTATATCGGTTGTTAAAGTAAATTCGGTAATAGAAGATATAAGCCGGTCCTTTTTAAATATTGTGCCTAACACAACGCCAGAAAGTAGTTTTACTGAATACAATGTTTCTGTAAGACTTTGGATAAAAAACTTTTTATCTTCTTGTAGGTCTCTGTTGTATGATAACGGTAGACCTTTTTGTAGAGAAAGTATCCCAGTAATAGAAGCAATACAAGACGATGCTTTACCTCTTATTAGTTCAAGTACATCGGGGTTTTTTTTCTGAGGCATTATGCTTGAACCTGTACAGTATTCGTCTGGCAGTTCTATAAACGCAAACTCTGATGTGTTCCATATAATCATATCTTCAGCAAATCTTGATAAGTGAACCATCAATATAGCGCAATCGCTAATAGGTTCAGCAAGAAAATCTCTATCTGAAACAGTATCAAGACTGTTTTTTGAAACATTAGAAAACCCAAGAAGTTCTGCCATATAGTTTCTGTCGATATTAAGAGAAGTTCCGCAACAAGCACATGCTCCTGAAGGGAGAATATCTACTCTCTTCAAAGAATCTTTTAACCTATTTTTATCTCTTTCCAACATTTCTATATAAGCAAGAAGGTAGTGTGAAAGAAGTACTGGTTGGCTTTGTTGTAAGTGTGTATATGCTGACATAATTGCGGGAAACATTTCTTCCGCTTTACTGAGAAGGGATTTCTGTAAAACCTCTATTTCTGAAATGATAGCAAGAATAATATCTTTCGTGAAAAGTTTTTCATCAAGAACAATCTGGTCATTTCTTGAACGTGCAGTATGAAGTTTTTCTCCAGCTTTCCCAACAAGTTCGACGAGCCGTCTTTCAATTGCTGTGTGGATATCTTCATCTGATTGTTGAAAAACAAATTTTCCTTCACGGAGTTCTTTTTCTACAAGGTTTAACCCTTCTATTATTGTTTTTGATTCTTCAGATGTAAGTATATTGGCTTTATTGAGCATTTTACAGTGTGCGATGCTCCCCTTTATATCATAAAAAGCAAGATGTTTATCTAACTCAAGTGAAGAAGTAAAATCTATTACATCGTCTCTTACTTTCTTTTCAAATCTTCCTTCCCACATATATTTCATTTTTTTCCTCATTTATTATTACGCTTTTCTTTTATGCTCTTATCCTTGCCTTTTTGCCGCCAGAACGCCCCAGTTTGTTATCCTGAACTTGTTTCAGGATCTCTAACCTAACCCACTTTGGTAAAAGGCACAACGTGAAAAACGAGATTCCGGATCAAGTCCGGAATGACATACAGGGGTAGTCTAATTTTTTATCGTTACGCCTTTCATTTTTCCTTAGCCTGCTAACTACCCCTCCCCAAGGGTAGAGGGCAAAAACGAGTATATTCCTTTTCCGCCTTCGGCGAGATTGCTATATTATTAAAAGAATTATTTAAGCAAAAAACTAAAACTATTTGAGGTTAAATTATATACCAGAATGAGCAACAGGTCAAAAGGTTTAAGATATGTTATAATATGTGGATGAAAAAAAATAGAAAAGCTGTAGGATTGATATCTGCTGGTCTTGATAGCGTCGTTTCTGCGGCTATTGTTAAAGAAGAAGGGTATGATATTATTGGAGTCCATATTCTTACACCGTTTGTTTCTGGGCTTGGTAGTAAGACATTAACGACATTAAAATATATTTCTGAATCATTAGAATTTGATTTAAGGATACTTAAATCTGATGAAGAATATATAGAACTTGTTAAAAATCCTAAATATGGTTATGGAAAAAATATCAACCCTTGTATAGATTGCCATATATATATGCTTTCGAAAGCAAAAAAGATTATGGATGAAGAAGGGGCAGACTTTGTTTTTACTGGTGAAGTTGTTGGGCAGAGGAAAAAATCACAAACAAAAGAAGCTTTAAGGATAATTGAAAGAGATTTAGGTCTCGAGGGTAAACTTTTAAGACCGTTATCTGCTCAACTTCTACCAGAAACTCAAATGGAGATAAACGGGTTAATTGACCGGAACAAACTTTTATCTATTGAAGGGAAACAACGAGTTTTGCAATTGAAAATAGCTAAAGAAAAAGGGTTGAAATTTTTTCAAACTCCAGCAGGTGGTTGTCTTCTTACTGAAGAGAGATTCTGTAACAGGTTAAAAGATTTGTTCAAATATAAACCTAACTCATATAATGAGGACTATGTTTTGCTTCAGTTGGGCAGACATTTTAGGGTATCAGAAGATACAAAACTTATAGTTGCAAGAGATGCTGATGAAAATGAAAAGATGATAAACCATTTAGGGTGCGATAAATATACTGTCTACTCTTCAATTCTCCCCGAAGTTAAAGCCGTTATAGATGGAATGCCTAATGAGTTGGCACTAAAAATCTTTGCTTCTTATATCTCAGCACAAGAGATTGAAGTTGTTGTGGAAAAGGATTCTTCTCAAATAATTAGAAGAGTTGTTAGAGGAGAAAACAAACTTAACTACCATAAATATCTTTTATGAATAAAGCAAATTTTAAAGAAAGATTTTATAGAGATATGGCAACCAGTAGCGGACTTAAAAGGTATACAATCAAAGTGGAAGAAACTGACCTTTTGGTAATGTCACAAAAGTTTTTGAAAAGAGAGGTTCAAGGCGAGGTAGTTAAGCAGAGAGATATTATTAAAAGATATATTGAGGAGAACCCAGAGTTTTATATATCTTTTTCTCCTTTAATTTGTGATACGGAAAGCAGAATAATTAAACTTATGTGTTTATCAAGCGAGATGACAGATACTGGTCCTATGGCATCGGTGTCTGGAGCTATTGCTGAGGTGGTAGGTGAGAAGTTGTTTTCTGAAACTGATGAAATCTTTATAGAAAACGGTGGAGATATTTATGCCCGTATGCAGAACGAGTTTGTAGTGGCAATTTATGCTGGAACTTCTCCTTTTTCTATGAGGTTAGGAATAAAATTTAAAGGAGGTTTATTGCCTCTGGGGATAGCCACCTCAAGCGGAACTGTTGGGCATTCTTTTAGTTATGGTAACGCTGATGCTGTGACTGTGGTCTCAAGGTCTGCGACTTTTTCAGACGGCGCAGCAACATATTTTTGCAATATAGTAAAGGATAGAATAGAGAAAGATAAGATAGAAAAAGAGATAAAAAAGTTTCCTTTTATAGAGGGAATGTTAATAATCAAAGAAAGAGAGATGTTTTTATGGGGAAATATAGAACTAATTTCATTGTGAATATATCAAAAAAGAGAACTACTTTGGGATGGTTGTTTTTTGTTTTTGTCGCTTTGTTAGGAAATGGTGGTAACAAATATATTCTTCTTGGATTACCTTTAATTTTAGCTGGACTGGTTATAAGATTTGTTTCAGCTGGCGTTATCAAGAAAAACAGAGTGCTTACAACTACCGGTCCGTACAGTTTATGTCGCAACCCTCTTTATTTGGGAAGTTTTCTTATATGTTTGGGGTTTGTTGTGGCATCTTTTAACATATTTATTCTGTTATATTTTCTCATCTTTTTTCCAATTGCGTATATACCTACAATTGTTTCGGAAGAAAAGGTTTTAACAGAGATATTCGGGCAGACATATATAGATTACAAAAAACAGGTGCCTTCATTTTTACCAAAATTAAAAGGACCTAAAAATAGAGAGATGTTTTCGGTGAAACAGGCATTACTAAACGGGGAACACTGGAACTTAATAGGAGTTGCCATAACTATCGGTATTCTATTAATAAAAGCCAATAAGATATTTTATAAGTAAGCCAACCCAACAGACTAATAGAGCTACAAAAGTTGGAACAAAAGCAAACTTA
This sequence comes from bacterium, assembly GCA_023230585.1. NCBI lineage: Bacteria > bacterium. The sequence goes on along the minus strand of JALNXB010000016.1, from coordinate 22,814 downwards.
ATCCACTTTGTCCAACCAACCTTAATTCCGTGTTCTTCAAGGTGAACGTATCCAACTACATTTGCGCTTGCTCCAACAGGTGTAAAGTTGCCTCCTATGTCAAGTCCAAGGCTTGCAGCCCAAATCAAAAGTGTGTATGAATATGTTAGCATAGGGGAAAGGTTTTTTATAAGGTATCCTATACTCATTGCTTCTGGAACATTGTCTATAACGCTACTGGTGATAGCGCCACCCCAGAAAAGTATGCTTGCCATCTGTAAACCGTCTTTAGCAAAAGTGCTAACACCATTTGCAATGATTGCCATAACACCTGTTTTTTCAAGTGAACCTACTATTACAAAAAGTCCTGTTAAAAAAAGAAGTGTTTCTAAATCGATTTTTTTGTAAATATCTTTAAGTTTTTCATTGTTACCTTTGAGAGTTAGAACAGTAAAAGCTGGTAGAAGACTTGCCAATGCAATATTTAAGGGGATGATATTTTTTATAAAATCCCTTAATATCAACAAAAGAACTGTTGAAACGAGACTGGTTAATCCTACCTTCATTAAAAAAAAGTCATTTATTTCCTCAAGAGGTACAAGTTTTTCAAGTTCATCTTTTTTAAGTTTTTGGTTTATTTTGATAAGATATTTTCTGTTCATTTTGTAAAAAACAGTTATTGCTGAAATTGAGGCAAAAAAACTTAATATCCAGTTGTGTTTGATAAAATCAATAAAACCAAGGTGAAACATAGAACCCAATATTACATTAGGCGGATCTCCCATAAGTGTTCCAGCACCACCGATATTTGAAAGACATATTTCTGTTATAACGAAGGGAACTGGGTTAAATTTTAATAGTTTACTTAAAGCTATGGTAAGAGGAGCAAGAAACACTATAACGCTTATTGAATCTATAAACCCTGAAAGGAAAGCAGCCATTAAAGGGAAGAATATAAATATTTTTATAGTGTTAAACTCAAGTTTTTTGGCTAAAAATAGAGCAAAAAAATTAAAAAACCCTGAATCTTCAACTATTTTTACTGATATAAATATTCCGAAAAGAAATCCAATTGTTTCCCAGTCAACATAATACGCAACTTCGTGGGGGGTATATATCTTAAATAAAATAAGAGCTACTACACCCGCGAAAGCAACATAAACTTTTGGAGCTCGTTCTATGGCTATAAGAAAATAACATATAACAAATACACAAATACTAATTATTGCTTTTATTTCCATTTTATATTAGATTAGAAGGGCTTTACATATCTCATTTCTTGAGATGAACCCAACTGGAGTTTGGTGTATATCAACAACGATTAACCTATGCACATTCCTTTTTTTCATCCTAATAGCAGCTTTTATTATTGAATCTGTTTCTTTTATTGTAAAAACATTTGTTCGCATAACATCTTTAGCAAAAACAATAGGAGAAATATTGTCCACATTTTCAATTGTATCAGAAAAGAAATCTATTAAAGAAGGCATCTTTTCAAGGAAAGTGATATCCATATGTGAAAAAAGAAAAAAATAGACTATATCCTCTATATTTATATGACCTATCAACCTGTTTCTTGCGTTTACGACAGGCAATACACTATGATGAGAATTAGAAAAAATAGTAATAATTTCTTTTAAGGGAAGTTCTTCCTTGATTAAAGGTAAATCTTTTGACATATATTGCAGAACACTTTTCATAACTTCTCCTTACCACAATTGTTTTTTTGCTACATTCGACCTTCTTGTTGTTTGCTAAATATTTCCACACTTACTTGCCGAAGTTTGCAGTTTAACGTGTGGTGGGTTGGTAGATAAAACTTGTTTTTAACCCTTCTCTAATTTAGAAATACTGTCTAACAAATCTTTCACAAGAACTTCAAGATGACTTCTATGAGTTGAAAAGAAAGAGGTGATAATTTTTTCTCTTTACATAAATACCTTTATATTGTATAATTTTTTTAATGTAATTGCAATACCATTTTGACAAATGTAATAATATAATATAAAATTGTATGAAATTTTTATAAAAAAGTATAATAGTAACTTAACAATTTTTAAAACAAAGAAAGGAAAAAATGGAAGTCACAATAAAGGAACTTTTAGAAAGTGGAGTTTATTTTGGTCACCCTACTCGTCAGTATGACCCAAGAATAAAGAAGTATCTGTATGGGAAAAGACAGGGCATCTATATAATAGATATTGAAAAAACCCTTCAAAAAATACAAGAAGCTGGAGAGTTTTTAAAAAAATCTGCTGCATCCAAGAAGACAATACTTTTTGTCGGTACAAAAAGACATGCCCAACAAACAATAAAAGAATCTGCTGAAAAATGTGGAATGCCGTATGTTAATTATAGATGGATTGGCGGCACTTTAACAAATTTTCATCAGATAAGAACAAGGATTGATAGACTTGAAGAGATTGAAGAACTTGAAAAGAGCGGTAAACTTTCTCTTTACACAAAAAAAGAGGTTGCTATTATTTTGAAAGAAAAAGATAACCTTATAAAGAAATTTGGTGGGATAAGAAGTGTAACCAAGTTTCCAGATGTTATAGTTGTGGTTGACGTAAGAAAAGAGATTAATCTTATTAGAGAAGCTAAAAAAGTGGACTGTACTTTGGTAGGTATTGTTGATACTAATAGTAACCCTGAACTTGTAGATTATCCGATACCCGCTAATGATGATGGTTTAAAATCTATAGCTTTAATTTTAAATAAACTTTCAGAATCTATAATAGAAGGCAAAACTGAAGCAATGCAAACTCCAGACGCTGCTGATGTTGCAGAAAAAATTGAAAGTATAGAAGAGAATAAAAATATTCCTGTAAAAAAGGAAGAGATTGTAAAAGAAAAGATAGAAGAAGATGTTAAAAAATCAGGAAAGGAGACTGTTAATGAAGGTTGATACTGCGTTGGTAAAACAATTAAGAGAAAGAACAAGTATAAGTGTTTTAGAGTGCAAAAAAGCTCTTGAAGAGGCAGGAGGAGATATAGAAAAAGCAGTAGTTATTCTTAAAAAGAAAGGTATGCTTACATCTCAGAAAAAATCAGTAAGAGAAACAAGAGAAGGTTTAATTGGTTCTTATGTGCACTTAAATGGAAAAATAGGAGTACTTGTTGAGGTTAATACAGAAAGTGATTTTGTTGCAAGAAATGAAGAATTTAAGGAACTTGTTAAGAATATTTCACTCCAAATAACTGCTTCAAGTCCATCTTGGCTCGATAGAGAATCTGTTCCAGCTGACGTTATCCAGCAAGAAAAAGAGATTATTGCTGCACAATATAAAGATAAACCAGCTTCTATTATTGAGAAGATAACTGAAGGTAAACTGAACGATTTTTATAAAGAAAACGTTCTTCTTGAACAGGTTTATATTAAGGATGAAGAGATAACAATAAAAGAATATATAGATTCTAAAATAGCAAAACTTGGTGAAAATATTAGAGTTAAAAGATTTATTAAATATGAAATTGGAGAATAAAATTTTTTAACTACCGGGAGGTATAATGGAATTTGAAATAGGTTATATACTGGCTTTAGTCGTGATTGGTCTTAGTTTTCTTGGTTTTTTTCTGGCTTTAATTATTGATGAAATAAACAAAAAGAAAGGGATTTTTATCTTTATTCTCTCATTAGTTCTTTTTGCTTTAGGGATTTATTCCTATTGTATGGTTGCGCAATGGCAGAAAACTAAAGGTGGACATTCTCCAAACAAACTGAACTATTATCTTAATATTTATAGAGAACCTCCCCCATCTTCTAAAATACCATTTTAATAAAACAAATTATTTTTTTGATACTTTAGAGATTTTAAATAGAACTTTATCTCGTTCTGGTATTATTAATGTTTCGCCGGTTCTTGGGTTTCGAGCCTTTTTGGGCTTCATTCTTCTGGTTTCAAATACTCCGAACCCTCTAAGTTCAATTCTTTTACCGTCGCTCATTGCTGTAAATAATATTTCAAGAAAAGAATCTACGGTCTCTTTTACTAATGTTTTATTTAATCCTGTTTTATATACAACCTCTTCTACAAGGTCTTTTTTTGTCATTTTGTAATACCTCCCAAAAGATTATTAATTGAGTTTCAACTGCTCGGTTGAAAACGCTGATACCCCTTCAAGGTTGCCGTCAAAAAGAAAGAGTGCTCTGGTGTTTTTATCAACCTTTGGTGCTGTCTTTGAAGGAACAAAGTCTTGAGTATATCTTGCTGTGTCAGAAACTCTGAGCATATCAATACTTCCAGCAAAGGGTCCAACTGTAACTCTCTTTTCAGATTCAGATAATTGAAATACTCCTTTATCTGGAAATTGCTTAATTCCATATAATGGACGTTGTAAGGGTAGTTGTTTTCCATTAACAAAAATATTTACCTTTCCTTCCATTTTTTTTGCCCCTTCTTTTATATCCCATACATACGCAAAATGTACCCATTCGCCTTCTTTAAAGAAGTGTTCTCCCTCTCTACCAGAGATAGAGTTTTTACTTTTATCTGAAAAGAATTCTAACCTAATATTTGAATACAAATTTCTTATATTGGCTCTTGCATAATAACTATGGCTTACACCTAAACCTGGTCCTCTAAGGAAATATTGATAATCTCTTCTGACATTTTCAGGTAGAGGAATTTCATAGGTTGTATTATCCGACCTGTACCAGAATTCTATTGTTCCTGTTTTTCCAGGTAAAAACGTAAAACCATCGTCTAAAAGTTTATCTCCGCAAGGGAAAGATAATTTTTGCTCTTTTGCCCCTGATAACCTTAACGCTTTTCCGTCTAAACCGTCAGTAAATTGGAAGGTTTTAGAAGAAAATTGTGGTTTGGCAGGTGGAGTGGGATACGTATTTATTGTAACTTCAGGTAAATATTTTGGTGAGCCAAAAGATATTATAGAATCTATATTCAACAATTTATAGAAATAGGTAGGAGTTTTACCTTTAAAATCTACGAAAACAGTTTCTATGCTCCATACCCCGTAATTTCCATTAATAGGAATTGAAACAGTCCCAATATTTTTTAGTGAAGGCCCTAAAGCCACAGAATTATCTGGTCTTCTGATAGTCGCTGGTCGAGTTAGTAGAATATCAAGATTTTTAAGACCTTCTGGTACTGAAAAAAATAGAGGTACTCCCTCTGAAGACCTTCCGTATGAAGAACGTCCTCCGGAAACAGACCAGAAACCTTCTGGGCAGTAGAGTGCAATATTTGTAGCGGTAGAATCTAAAACTGTGAAACTGTCTTCATCTTTGATAGAAAGAAGGTATAACCCTGAATTTGTTTCTGCAGGAATAACAATACTTGCATAGATATTCTGCGAAACTTTTTCATAATCTTCTATTGCTTTAAGAAAATAAGAACCTGTTGGCATTCTTTTTTCTGTTTCTATCCTTACGTTCGAAAGAGGTCTATCACCATTCGAAACAGGATATCTCAAAACCTCAAGATTCGGTTGTTCAGATAAGGTATCCATGAAAATGTTGATACTTGTATCTTTACCTTTAATATGATTAAATAACACTTTCCCTTCAACTAAATTCATTGGTTTAACAACGAGAGGTGAAACCTTTCCACTCCACCCTTTATCTGAAATAAGTTTTAGGGCTGTTGGTAACCCAATTAACGGGTTATGCCATTCCCACGAACCGAGATGGGGTGGTAGGTTTTTCCAATCGAGTGGGTCTTTTGGCATTCCTGCAAGGTCTTTTGAAAGAGGATATTTTGAGGAATAGTATTTAATATCTCTCAATGTTTGCTCAACTACTCCCCTATACTTTTCTTCTCCTGTAAGCCAGTATGCAAGAGAGTATGTAAATGCGTCGTAATTCTTGTATGAGATGGCACTGGTTCTTCTATCAAAACGGTATCTTTGGTCAACTGTTTTTAAGAAAGCTTCTTTTCCAAGTTCATCTTTTGTTTCAAGATAGTACTCAAGAAAATTATGGCTCGCCCTATGGTCCTTATATTCTGCTCCGTAAGTACCGTTTGCAGTAAGGCGTATTCCGTTCTGGCTCTTAAGGTCTATTAACCCTCTTGTAAAATTTATGGAACGTTGAACACTAACTGGGTTCCAGTCAATTATTGCTGTGGTTAAAAGTGTTCTCATTGCAAGGAAACCCATTGGTATCGATAGTCTTGCGCTACCTTTAGAGTTTCTGTCAAAAGAGTCTTGTATAGAGTTAAGAATATCACGGGACCTTTCATTCCCAGTAAAATAATAATCATAAAGCCAGTGTCCAATATCGCCTCCGTGGGCAACAAATACAGATGTTCGGTCTCCCCAAGGAAACGGAACATATCTTGCTTCAATAATAGTTCCTTTCTTTTTTCCAGGAGATTCAAATCTTACAACAGACCAATCTCCTGTAAAGTTGCTAAACCTGTAGCCCAAATCAAAATACCTGCGTTCTCCACTTCTGGCATAATGTCTCCATGTTTCTCTCTTCATTCCGTATTCTCCGGGGAAAAAAGAGTTCCAAGCCATTACAGCTTTACCACTTTTCTGCTCTCCGTACCTGCATGGAGTTATACCCCACGCTAAAAATCCTGTTACAGGAAAAGCTCTCATTGGAATTTCTAACCTATCCCAGAGTTCAGATATAAGTTTCTCTTCAACTGGAAATTGGTCGGTATCTTTGTGAAGCATAGGATAGCCCATAGCCTCACTTTTGCATATCCATTCTGGTTCTGCAATTGCAAGAATCTCTTTTGAAGCAGCTGTTGCTGTTTGCATAACTTTTTCTGGGTTGTAGGTACCTATTGTGGGTATAAACCAGATATCGTGAGTTCTGCAACATCCTTGAGCATTACTCTTTATTTCGGCAATATTTTTTGCAGAACCTCCCCAACTTGGACGGTAAGATTTTCCCCAGGTTTCGAAATAGTCTTTGAAGACTGTTTCGCTCCGAAAATCGAGTTCTTTCCCTGAACGTGCAGACCATAAAACTGCTTTTGCTCCATTCTGCCCAAAAGAGATTTCTTTAGGAAACCTTTCAGCAAGCCAGGGCATTGCTAAAACAATACCGTAATTATTATAATCTCCGTAACCCCAATCTCCCGCTGTTTTAATTTTTGTCACAACCTTACTATTTCCGTTATTAGATTTACCTAAAAAACCTTTATATTCTCGTTCTAAAAAGTGAGGGTAATCGGACTGAAGCATATATGTTTCATCGCCTTGGTTGCTTACTTTGTTTACCACATCCTTTGAGTTTCCAGTTTCTTTTATTCCAAAATATGTGTCTGTTGGTTGGTTAGGGGTCTTAAATTCAAGCCCATAATCTTTGAACCATACCTTGTTGGTATCTAAAATAAAAATCAAAGAATGGGTTACTTTTATATGAGGTACACCAGCAGTAAAATATAGCCATACATCTGCCCCTGCAAGTTTTTCTCCAGTATCGGTTACGTACCAACCAGAACGTTTAATAACTAAACGGTTGGGTCCTTTTTTGAGTACTTTGCTTATAATTTGTGCAGTTTCTCCTGCTACCCTTGCTTGCCTACCTGAATTGTCAATCAAGTACGTTCCTGCGCCTGAATTTTTTAATATTTGTACTCTATCAGCACCAGAGATAAGCCACCCTTCTTCTGGAAGAAGTTTGTCTTTTTCAAATCTGTATACAGCAACACCTGTATTAACCTCAAATCCACCGTCTGATAGTTCTGTTACTTTTAAAGGGTTAGGGTAAGTGCCTCTTTTGATGTTTTCTCCAAATTCAACCCTGTAGTTACCTTGTGGAGACGCTGTGAACCCTGCTAATGCCCACCTAATACTGCCATCACGCCAGGTTGCGGTTATATCTACCTGAGAAGGTACTTCTTCCGCGCCGTTCATAATTCTTATGGTTGAAACATTGTTTAATTCGCCTTCAGAAAAAGGTATGCTAGCAATTATAGGCCAAGGGGAGTTTAGTCCTGAAACATCGTTTATTTTTATCCCAAAATTTCCAGCTGAACAACTTACTGCCCATAATAAGGTAGCCATTGTCACAAACAATATGCTTTTTCTCACTTTACGTACCTCCATATTATATTTCATCATTCAAAAATATGTTGAATTCTTTTTCTATTTGACTTAATTGTTTTACCTCTTCTGGAGTCGCAGGTAAAGAGGTTATTCTTAACTGGTCAGGACCACCAAGAGCCAGTTGGGAAGATTGTGCTCTGATGTATCTTACTGCAAGAATATTTTTTCCTTTCAAAACATCAACATCTACAAGGTGGTTCCATATTGAAAAAGGATAATACATATTGCTTGTTTCCACAGTGTTATGTATAAGTTTACCATTTATCCACGCTTGCATCCACCAATCTGCTCCCATACCGAGTGTAACTTTCTGTTTTTTATCTGAATTAAAAGTCAGAAATATATATGCAACACTACCAGTTGACGATTGTTTCAATATATTTGGAAAATCATAAATGGTACCCTTTATATCAATATCTATTGCGTCAACCTCTTTGCCTGCAACCACTATTTTTTCAGGGTAAGAGTTTAGTATATCCGACTTTAAAATAGGGTCGTTCTGATGAAACGGTCCAAACACTCTCCATGTTGATGGCCATTTTAGGGAACCAGAGATTTTTTCAAGCGGAGGCAATTTTTTTATTAAAGGTATTTTATACAAATCTTGGTTACCCATAGCGAAAAAAGAAGGCATATTTTCGGTTTTAATAAGCCCGCTATCAACACTTTCAAGAGCCCATAATCCAGGGCTATTTGAAGGAAGTTCAACCCATCCTTTCATCTTTTTACCATCATTAAATAATTCTCCATTAGGCATAAAAAGTGTACCACCTTTTTCAATAAAGATTTTTCCGTTCTCTACTCCTTTTTGTACTCTAAAAGATATTTTTAACGGTGGCGTTAACGCTGGAGGAGTCCAGCCGTCTGGTGCGTAAATAACAAGAGGAGTGTGTCTATCGGTAAATACTACAAAATTTTCTTTCCCGTTAATTTCAAGTTCGTAAAGACCACCTGGTGCATCTTTGGGAATATTAATATTGAAAACACCATAACTTTTTTCTGTGATAGTATGTAGATCGTTACCAGCCCAAATATGTCCAAAAACTGAATGAGGTTTAAGTTTAACTTTTCCACCTGTTGTCCAAGGTTTTAGTACCCCGTTCTCTTGCCTACCAGTAAAATGCTCTGCTGATGAACTGCCTTCTATCATAACAATAAGGTCCATAGACGTTTCTTCTTTCTCAAAAGGAAAATCTCTTCTTGTAGCGTTTTCTCCTGGTTTGATAAAGAAAATTCTCGCAGGCGGTTTATCAACTTTAAAAGATATATATGTTGAAGGTTTTATTTTTCTGGTTTCAACCTCTTTTTTTACGTCCATAGCAAGTGGTAACCCTTTAAAATATCTTGGTATCTGAGAAACACAGGTAAGTTTAACCTCGCCAGTCTCATAATCGACAGTTCTTTCTGCAACAAGTCTTCTTTGGCTATAATCAAATCTTGAAGCAACAGATGGTTCAAAAGTTTCTCTCCATAAAAAGTGTCCCATATACCCTGTTGAGCGATTCTGCCCATATATAGGCGGAGTAATACCACTTTTTTCCCAATTATATATTGATACAGATTTTGCCATCTCATAAAATAGTTTATCCCCAAAAATTTCGTATAACATTACCAATACATCGCCGTCGGTCTCCATTTTGTATGTTGAACTTCTATGTGGCCGGGCTTTGGTTAAAAGTATTTCACTTTCAGGGTCATAAAGATGAAACAGAGTCAGTTCATATAAAAGTTCTTTTAACTTTGGGTGCCAAGAAAACTCGTATGCTTCAGCAATGTTTCTCATAACAGAGATAACCCGCCAATGTTTTGTTTTTGAAGTAACATTTTCCACAACGGCGTCTGAATAATTGCTTAATATATCCCCAGCTCTGCGGTACCCTGTCATATAATAGTCAAAAAGTGCTTGGTCAAGGTTACCAGCAGTAGAAAGAGGTTTATCAGGGTTGGAAGTGCCAACCCAATATAGAGGTAAATCGAGAGGTCGGTTCCTCTGTTTCAGAGAACCTGGAGTACCAATATCATTAAGAAGAAACCCTTTTCTTTTATTGGTAAAATTCCAGTGAGAAATATTGTTATCCAGAAATGCTCTATTGGCTCCTTCTGCAAACTCTCTTATTAAACGGTCACCTGAACGTGCGTATAAGTACCAACTATCAGACCTTATAGTATAACTTCCACCCCTTAAATCGTGTATAATCCAAATTGGACCTGCATTATAATCTATAAACCCACCTAACTCTCCTCCCAATCCTTGTTTAACTTTCCCCCAAAAAAGGTTAGAAATAAGGGTCTCTTCAAAAGGAAACTCTTGTTTATTTTTAGGGTGTAAGGCTCCAAACACTTCCGTTTCTCTTACCCACTCAGGGCTAATATGTGCAAACACTTGTCTTGAATGTAAAAAACTTATTTCATTAGGTGTGTAATTGGTTAAGGTAGGGGATAAAAGCAGATGGTGAGTTTTACTCCATCCAACAGCGTTACTTGAATGTTTAGAAACAGAAGAGATATATTCATCAAGAAGTTCTCCTGATACCTTATCAACTTCTGGTATATTTTCTTTAGGTAACATACCCCAGTTTTTCATTACACTTTCCATCTTGAAGTCAAGTTCATCGCCTGCAACTTTTGAACTGAAAAGTTTTAGGTTAATTCTGTTGGAAGTAACTTCGAACTCCTTAGGATGTTGAGCAGAAGCATCTCTACAAGAAAAGATAAATCCGAAGTCTTTTCCTTCCAAACCTGCCCAATCCCCAATCTTTTTGTCTTGATAAAGAGGTTCTTGAGTTCCTTCTTCAATTACCTGTGCAACATTCTCCCCTTTTAAGTATGGCGTCCACGGTGTTGTTGGGTTTTTGCGTGTCCAATGATATATGCTAGGTTTAAGCCCAAAAGTTTTTCCTTCTTTTTGTATACTCCTGTAAACTTTCCCATCAGAAATGGGTAAAGATACTATTTTTATATCTTGCTTTTCTGTATCAGTTTTCTCTGATGTGTAAGCTGCCCACCCTTTTAAAGTAATATTTTTATCAGCAGGAAACCTGTCGTTTGCTGGACTCATACAAAAGATTGCTTTTGAAACTAACCCAGAAGCAACTTCTAATTCCCACCCAATATCTTTAAACCATATTTTTTCTGTATCTTCTGTGACTATAAATGTATGAGTAACTTTTACTTCAGGTCTACCAGCAGAAAATTTTAAACGGGTTATATGCCTTGCAATAGGCTCATCTTGAGTTATATAATCGCCCTCTATCCTTACTACTGCTGACACAGGTCCTTTTGACTCAAGTTTAACCAAACTGTTTTTAGATGATGCTTTTGCAAGACGCCCATTTTGATCAATAACATAAAGTCCTTTAGAACTCCCTTCTTTTGCAACAACCTTATTGTTAAAACGAACTTCTTTAATAAGAGAACCGCTTGGTTCAACAACATATTCCACTATACCTGTGTTAATAAAAAAGGTGTCTCCTTTTTTTTCAACTCGTAAAGGGGTTGAAGGGGTGCTTGCTACACTTCTTTTATTCGCCTCAACATATATTTTGTCATCTTTTTTACCAGAAACAAGGGTATCAACCCAAAGCCATTTTATTGAGCCCTCTTCAGACCATAACCCTGCAGTTTCAAGTTGCGAAGGGATTTCTCTGCCCTGTGCATTAACTACCCTTAATGTAGATGGTTCCCATACACTCCCAGCAGGCAAAGGAAGTCCGAACCTTAAAGGATAATTCTTTACTTTCTCAACACCCTCGGGTATATCAATAGTAATCGGTATTTTGGTCCCTTTTGTGAGAGGTTTTATAGGGTTGGCAGATATCCAAGTTTCAGATACACCCAGAACATTTTTTTTGTTATCAAACCACTCAGCACGAAGCTTTACTGTTTCAGAAGGTATGTTTCTCATATCTATTCGTATAATTGCGTGAGAATCAAGAACAGGTTCAGTTTTTTCAAAAAGAGTTTTGTTAGAACTGATATCAGAAATTGCTATTTTTAAAGTGTTATCTTTGTAATTGCCAATATTGGTATCAAGTTTAACAAGTATATCAAACCATCTTTCTGAGGATTTTATTTTGTTCCGGCAACTATGTAAAGTTAAACCGTTCAAACTTAAAGTATTAGCAGTTTTTTGCCAAGGAAGAATTTTTGCTAAGTTTGAAAACTCAATTTTTATGGTTTCACTGTTGCCTGAAAAGGCAATTAACGAAAAAGCAAAAAGTACAGTATAAAAAATTTGATATTTTCTCATTTTTCTTCTTTTCTCCATTAACCTTTCTGAAAACATTATGGGATTGGTTAGTTTTCCCTTGCAAAGTTAGAACAAGGAACCGACTTCTAAGGTTTATTTATGGTTCTCTATTATATTTTCTACCTTTACAAGCCGACCAACGGTAAACCCCTGATAACATATAGAACTCTCCTTAACATCTTCACCCCAAGTTGTCCGACCATTACTATATATTAGACCGTCAAAAGGTGCTTTATAACTCCAAAGAGTTTCAAAAGTTTCAAGTGAAACTACTCTGGTTGTTACCTGACCTTTTTTTACAAAATCCCCTACATTTGCTTCAGATATAATAAGTCCTTCTGCTTCGGATATTATCGAAACCATTTCGCTTTCTTGGTACATTTCATATTGTATTGGAGGTAACTCAATTTCTCCTTCCAACATACCAGTAAACTTTAAACTGTTAGTAATACCTCTAACCCCATATTCAACAGAAACAGGGTTAAGCACGGATTGAGGAGTTAATTCACATACAAGAATTTTGGGTTTACCTGTTTTTTGGGCAAGATTTAGTATCATACCAAAAGGAATTTCTTTTTTTCTCTCTCTTATTTTTAACCAAGGAAGCCCAAAAGCTCTAACAAGGTCAGTATTTTCTTTGTATCCCCAAACCAACGAAATAGAAGTACTGCTCCAACCGTGAAGGTCTATTATAAGGTCGGCTTTCTTTAGCCAGGTTTTCATTACTGTTTGAGTAATAGCAAAAGTGTAAGTATCGGCAGAAGGTTTGTCTATCCAGCATCTATCCATATTGTACGCCAAAGTTGGACCGCCGGACCTGTCAAGATAGACTTTTCTATACCTAAATTCTTCCATAGGGTAATCTTGTCTTCTTGTGAGGACTGCAATAGGGTTCATTACAGGTAGAAAAACTATTGTACCTTTCAATTTTGTGGGGTCTATCTGATTAAAAACTTTTTCTATTGCAGCAATTCCGTTAAGTTCTCTACCGTGCTGACCTGCTGTTATCACTACAAGAGGTCCATCAGAAGAGCCCTTAATTTTTAAGACAGGCAACCTTGCTTTTACTCCTTGTGACCACTCTGAAACTTCTAAAAAACTTTTTTCTTTGAAACCGCTTTTTTTTGCCATTAATTTTCTCCTTTAATTGTTTATTCTGAGTATCATCAAGGGACAAACTCCTCTTTTATCCTTGCCTTGTCGCCGTTTTGTGGCGTTGCGAGGAGCGTTTTATTCCATAGTTTTCGTAGGAATTGCGACGTGGCAATCCTCGTCTTTATCCTATACACTATTGTTTATTCCCATTCCTTTTCCGCCTTCGGCGAGATTGCCACGTTACGAAACCCCTCCTACGCCAAGGCTTCGGCGGGTAAAGCTCGCAAGATAAACTACAAAAGACGGAATGGGGGGCTGTTAACTAAAGGTTCAAGCCTTTTGTTCCCCTACTCTAAGCCTGTTAAGCCCTTCGGAGATGCTTTATATGCAGAAGGGTGAGTTCTCAGAGTGCCCGATTGTGGCGTAGATGGTGTATGCGCTGTAGTACCAGAGTGAGTAGACACCCCATACGCTTTTTTACCAACAATAGGCTCTTTTGTAAAAGCAGAAACCCCTTTAAGGTTATTATCAAATTCAAATAATGCCCTTGTATTCTTATCAAGCCCGTATTTTTTTGATGGTTCAAAATCGTTTGTATACCTAACGATATCCGAAATTCTTAAAAGGTCAATTGTTCCATCAAACGGACCTATTGATATATTTTCTACTTCAAATGAAAGTTTAAACTGGGGAGAACCTTTTAGATTTGTTACCCTAGTATATCCACTGGTGGGGAGAAGCCGTTTTCCATTTAGGTAAATATCTAAGTTTCCGTCCATCTTTTTGCCTTCTTCTACTTTCCAAACAAAAGCTAAGTGGTTCCATTCGTCTTTATAAAAGAAACAGTTTCCTATAAATCCTGGTAAAGGAAAAGTTGTCTTAATAGGTCTTAATTCAAGTCTTAGATTAGAATCAAAACTTCTTTGTCCTGCCCTTGTTTCAGTATGATGTCTTAGATGTAGACTTGAGGATTTTAAAAAGGTCTGACTTATAACCTGAGTCATCTTCATTGGAGTTTCGTGGGAGGTTCTGTCTGATCTGAACCAGAATTCTACTGTCCCTTCATTTTCAGGGAAAAAAGTATACCCGCCTGCCTCAAGTTGTTTACCTCTTGAAAAAACTATTGTCTGACCGTCTGATAACCGCATACCTTTGTTAGAAATACCTTCCACAAACTCAAACGGTTCTGTTGGACTTGGTAATGAGGTTCGAACAGTTTGTACAGGTTGCCCAACAGTTTTTTCAGGTAGTAAATCTGGACTGATAAAGGAGACTATCGGCTCAACATTAATAAGTTTAATAAAGACAGGCGGACAAGTTGAACGGAAAGTATTGTCATATTCTACACTCCAAATGCCGCCCTTCCCTTCTACTGGTATCTTTACATTTCCAATATTTTCTTCAGAAAAATCTAACGCTATTTCTCCGTCAGGGTACAAGATTTTTGCAGGGCGACCAAGAAAAATTTCCACTTCTTTCAACTTTTCAGGTACTTTAAAAAATGCTGGCAGACCCTCTCCTGAACGTCCATACGAACCGCTCCCTGAATGTTGTCCCATAGATATAGACCAGAACCCTAAAGGACAATAAAGGGCAACTTTATCAGAGGTTGAATCAAGTACGGTAAAAGTAACATCCTGAGTAAAACTGAGGAAATACAAACCTTCAAGAGTTTCTGAAGGAACTGTTACATTCAAATTAAAAGTTTTAGAAGTTGATGGGTAAATATCAGGTTTAGTTGTAAAGAAAGGCCCTAAACTCATAACTTTTTCAATTTCTGTTTTAACTCCTTTAATATGCTTTTTGCTTTTATAAGAAGTGATTTGTGGGAGTAAAAGTTCAATGTTGCTACTAATTTTCACGCATATATTCAACTCTGTATCTTTACCTTTTTGGTGGTAAAATATTACTTCACTAACTGGTTCTTTCATAGGTTTTACAACAAGAGGTGTTGTTTTACCACTCCACCCTTTTTCTGAGAGAAGTTTTAAGGCAGTTGGTAACCCTATAAAAGGGTTATGGTATTCGTGATGACCCATAAAAAAAGTTGTTCTTGGTCCAGGAAACCTGCCCGGAACATACAGGTTTTTCCAATCAAGCGGGTTTGTCGGTTTTTGAGCAAGGTCTTCTGATAAAGGAGAAGAGTGATGGTAATAACGGGTTTCTCTTACAACTTCCTCTGCGATTGTTCTATACTTCTCATCACCTGTAAGCCAGTAAGCAATAGAATGAGTGAAACCATCATAATTTTTATAAGATACAAACGCACCTCTCCTGTCAAACCTGTACCTCTGGTCAAGAAGTTTCAAAAACGCTTCTTTTGCAAGTTCATCTTTTGTTTCAAGATAGTATTCAACTATATTATGGCTTGTTCTATGGTCTTTGTACATTGAACCGTAGTGATCTTTAAAGAGACAAAACCCGTTCTGGCTTTCAAGGTCTATCATCTCGTCTACAAGTTCTTTTAAAGCCTTACCTGCGTCTTCATCCCAATCCATTATGTGGAGTGTTAACAATGTTCTTATTCCGAGAGCGTGAAAATGACCAGGAACACCTTTAGGTCTCCAACCAAGTTTTTTAAAAGAGTCTTTTATTATTTTAACCAACTCAAAAGATTGCTCGTCTCCTGTAAGATAATAGTCTAATAACCAGTGTCCTATATCTCCTGCGTTTATACTAAAAGGGTGAGTACGGTCCCCCCAAAAAAGAGGTATCAACCCTGCTCTACCGCTACCTCCTGGTGTGGTAATAAATCTGCCTTTAATTTTCACAGGTGAACCGGGTGCATCCCAATGGGCAAGGTACCAGTCACCTGTAAAACGGCTAAAACGATGCCCGTAGTCGTAATACCTTCTTTCTCCGCTCCTTGCCAGATGTCTCCACGGTTCTCTTCTAACTCCGTATTCTCTTAAATTAGATAAAGCGTGGAAGGTTGACATAGGTTTACCACCAGCCTCTCCGTAACTTCTATCAGGGTAACAACCCCAAGCAATATACCCCATCATTGGAAAGGCTTTTAAAGGCATAATAAATCTATCCCAATGTTCAGAAATAATTGTTTCTTCTTCAAGGAATTTTTCAGTGTCTTTATGTAGCATCGGGTATCCCATTGCTTCTGTTTCGCATAACCATTTATGGTCAGCAAAGGCAAGAATTTGCCTTGCACCTGCTAAAGCCGTTTTTCTGACAATTCCTTCTTTATATTCCCCAAAAAGAGGTAAGAACCAAATATCATGAGTTCTTGCTGTACCTTGTGCATTGCTCTTTAAGGCGTCAAGTTCAGTATCTTTTAGCAAACTTAACCCTTTTGTTACCCAATTCTTGTAGTAATCCTTAACAAGAGTTTTAGCTCTAAAATCAAGTTCGTTACCGCTCCTGCCTGACCATAAAACTGCCCTTGCACCTCTTTGTCCAAAAGATATCTCTTTGGGGAATCTCTCTGCTAACCAAGGCATTACAATCGTTATCCCGTAACTACCATAATCCCCATAACCCCAATCACCTGCTATTTGTAGTTCTGCAATAGTTGAGTCTTTACCATTAGCACTTTTACCAAGAACTGCTTTATAGTCTCTCTCAGCAAAATGTGGGTAATCAGATTGTAAAATATATGTTTCATCACTATTATTTATTATCTTACCAACAGTTTCTTTTTCACCCGGTTCTCCGAGAGCAAAAAATATATCTTTTGGCTGTTCGGGTGTTTTAAATTCAAGCCCGTAATCCTTAAACCAGACCTTGTTTGTATCCTCAGTAAATATTAGAGAATGTGTTATCTTGATATGAGGTACTCCAGCAGTGAAATATAACCATACATCTGCCCTTGCAAGTTTTTCGCCAGAGGTGGTTACATACCAACCAGAACGTTTAATCGCTAAACGGTTAGGTCCTTCTTTAAGTACCTCATTTGTTATTTCAGATGTCTCTCCTGATACCCTTGCTTCTCTGTTGGAATTGTCAATCAAATATGCGCCTGCACCAGAGTTTTCCAATATCTGTCTTTTCTCTTTACCCGAAACAATCCAACCTTCATCAGGGAGAAGTTTATTTTTAACGAACCTATATATTGCAACCCCAGTATTTACTTCAAATCCGTCATTGGGCAGTTTTGTAACTTTTAAAGGGTTAGGGTATCTTCCTCGTTTGATACCTTCTCCAAATTCAACTCTGTAATTACCTTGCGGAGATGCAGTAAACCCTGCTAATGCCCACCTAATACTACCATCGCGCCAGGTTGCTGTTACATCTACTTGCGAAGGGACTTCTTTCTCTCCGCTCATTATTCTTATATTTGAAGAATCAATAATTTCTCCTTCTGGAAAAGAAATACTTGTTAGAATAGGCCAAGAGGTGTTAAGACCAGAAACATCATTGATTTTTATAGGGAATTCTCCTGCCTTTAGTGTGAAACTAAATAAAAGAAAAAATACCATAAGAAAACACTTCTTTATTTGCTCCATTTTAACTCCTTTGTTTGTTTTTGCTTTTTTATCCTTGCCTTGTCACCGTTTTGTCGCCTAACGCACCAGTTTTACCATCCTGAACTTGTTTCAGGATCTCTCACTTAACCCACGCCGGTAGTAGGCACAACGTGAAAAACGAGATTCCGGATCAAGTTCGGAATGACAAGCGTGGGCAATCCCTCGTATTTTTCCCTACTATTGTTTATTCCCATTCCTTTTCCGCCTACGGCGAGATTGCCACGTTACGAAACCCTCCTACGCCAAGGCTTCGGCGGATAAATCTCATCCCATTAACCTCTCTGCAACCCCTTGGGGACTTACTACTACAAACACTCCAAGGGGAGAAGGCAAAAAGAGGGAGTGAGTAGACACCACATATTATTTTTTACCAACGACAGGTTCTTTAGTAAAAGCCGATACTCCTTTAAGGTTATTGTCAAAATTAAAAAATACCCGTGTATTCTTATCAAGCCCATATTTTTTTGATGGCTCAAAATCTTCTGTGTACACAACCCTATCAGATATTCTTAAAAGGTCCATATTTCCATTGAAAGGTCCTAAAACAATTTCTTTATTTTTATCATCGGCAAGTTTAAAAAATGTTGTTCCTTTCACTTGATTTATTCTATAGGGAGCATTTTTCGTAAGCAATTTTTTGCCATTGATAAAAATATTCATTTCCCCTTCCATATTTTTGTCGCTTTCTTTTATATCCCACGTGTAAGAAATATGAGCCCACTCTCCTGTTTTAAAAAAATGCCTGCCTTGAAACCCAGCAGCAACTCTATTTTTCTCTTGTTCTAAAACTTCTACTCTTAACATTCCGTAGATATTGGTGAAATTGAGCAAATTCCAATACCTGTGAAAAAGTTTGATATGAGAACTTGTTAAGAAAGGAATATCAATTATTTGGGTCATCTCCATAGGAATTTCCCATGTTGTCCAATCTGGTTTAAACCAGAATTCTATTGTTCCTTTCTCAAAAGGAAAATATGTGTACCCTCCTGAATTGACAGGTTCTCCTTTGGAAAATTTTAAAGTCTGTGCTCCTGATAGTTTGACAGCTTTTCCTGTTATTCCTTCTGAAAATTGTAGGTCTGTTTTCGAAGAAGGAGATGCAACTGAGGCTACTTTAATTGGTTTACCTGTTGTATTTTCGGGAAAAAAATCTGGCGAGCCAAAAGTTACTATAGGCTCAACGTTCAGCAATTTTACAAAGAAAGGAGTGGAACGACCTTGTACAGAAGTAGTGTAGAATTCCACACTCCACATTCCTCCCCTACCTTCTGTTGGAACTACCAGTTCCCCTATATTTTTGTTAGACCAATCAACGACAATAGAACCATCTGGTGCTCTTAGACGTACTGAACGTCCCAGAAAAATTTCAAGTTCTTTAAGGTTTTCTGGTACGTAAAAGAAAGCCGGCCTCCCTTCTCCTGCTCTACCAAACTCAGAACCAGAGTGGTCACCTACACATATTGACCAGAAACCGTCTGGACAGTATAATCCTGCTTTATCAGAACTTATTTCCAGAAGGGTAAAAGTATCTTTTTCAGAAAAAGATAAAAGATATAGTCCGCTTGTAGTTTCTGAGGGAATTTCAAGATAAATATGGTATTTTTTATCTGTTACGGGATATTTTTCTGGCCTACTAAGAAAATATTTTCCAAAAGGCATCATCTCTTCAATGTCTGTTTTTATACCAGCGACAGGTCTGCTTTGCTTGTTTTCTGGGTAGGGGAAGATGTTAAGTTTTATCTCTTTTTCTTCTGTTTCGAGATATAAACTCATTTTTGTTTTCTCTCCTTTTTTATGTGAAAACAGTATTTTCCCTACTGGGTTACTCATAGGTTTAACTAAAATAGGGGTAGTCTTTCCGCTCCAGCCTTCCTTATCAAGAAATTTCAAAGCGGTGGGAATTCCTATGAAAGGGTTGTGGAATTCGTGTTGACCAAGATGAAAAGTTGTGCGGGGCCCAGGAAAAATCGGAAAGATATAAAGATTTGACCATTCGAGAGGATTCTCTGGCTTCTGTTTTAGTTGTTCTTTAAGAGGATTTAAACTTGTATAATGTAACAAATCTCGTAGAGTCTGTTCAACAACCCTTTTGTGGCTCTCTTCTCCTGTGAGCCAGTAACCAAGAGAATGCATAAAAAGGTCGTGGTTTTTGTGACCGGCAGGCCTATACCTACGGTCAAAGCGGTATCTCTGGTCAATAAGTTTCAATATTGCCTCTTTCACCAGTTCGTCACCTGTCTGCAAGTAATACTCAGCAAGAGCAAAACTGGTACGATGGTCTTTATATAAAGCCCCATAACCGCCTCCTTTCAACCCATTCTGACTTTTGAGATCTATAATGGAATAGGCAATATTTTTGGCAGTCTGTATAGCGTTTTCATCCCAATCGAGCATAGATAATGTAATAAAAGTTTTTATAGACGTATCAGTGGGTTGAATAGTCCATTTAGTTTCAACAAAAGCCTCTTTAATCTTATATACAATATCAAGAGATTTTTCATCTCCTGTTAAATAGTATTCAAAGAGCCAGTTATCTATAACACCAGCATTGATATTAACCGATGTGTAATCTCCCCAAAAAACAGGAAGTTTTGGGTATTTTCCGCCATAAGATCTTGAGTTTATAAAATTACCCATCCTTTTTTCGGGAGCATCACAATGGGCAACGTACCAGTCGCCTGTAAAACGGCTAAAACAATGCCCCAAATCATAGTATGTTCGTTCCCCACTTCTTGCATAAAGCCGCCACGGTTCTCTGCGTAAACCGTAATCTCTTAAAGATTCAATAGTATTTAAGGCAGCATAGGGCTTACCTTTTGCTTCGTGGTAACTTCTTGATGGAAAACATCCCCATGCCATAAACCCGTTCATAGGGAATGCCTTAAGTGGAAGTATCATTCTTTGCCAGTATTCTGAAAGAAGGTTCTCTTCTGCTGGAAAGTTTTTTGTATCTTTATGTAACATCGGACAACCAAACGCTTCTGTTGAACATACCCATTCAGGAGTAGCTAAAACAAGAACCTGTTTTGTTGATGCTAAAGCAAGTTTTTTTACTTTTTCCTCTTTATACGTGTCAGGTACTGGTAAAAACCATATATCGTGTGTTCTTGAACCTCCTTGGGCATTACTTGGTCTTGAAAGAATACTTTCGTTAGGGGTCGGGAACCCAGGAGCCCAGTTTTGCCAATAATCTTTTATCAATGAACTTATACGGAAATCAAGTTCTTTCCCTGAACGCCCAGACCAGAATACAGTTTTCGCACCTTTTTTTCCAAAAGATATTTCTTTGGGAAACCTCTCTGCCAACCAAGGCATTACCAGCGTTATTCCGTAATTACCATAATCCCCATAACCCCAGTCACCTACTGTCTGCAGTTCTGCAACAATTGTGTCTTTACCATTATCACTTCTACCAAGAGTTGCTTTATAGTCTCTCTCGGCAAAGTGTGGGTAATCGGCTTGTAGTATATATGTTTCATCCCCGTTATTGATAATTCTGCTAATCTGAGCGTCAGTTTCGGGTTTTCCAAGTGCAAAATATGTTTCTTTTGGTTGTTCAGGCGTTTTGAACTCAAGACCGTAATCTTTGAACCAGACTTTATTTGTATCTTCTGTAAATATAAGTG
Organism: bacterium; assembly: GCA_023230585.1. Classification (NCBI taxonomy): domain Bacteria; species bacterium. Next base: position 1,356 of record JALNXB010000016.1, on the reverse strand, counting down.
TGTGTGTTATCTTTACATAAGGTACACCAGCAGTGAAATATAACCATATATCTGCCCGCGCAAGTTTTTTGCCAGAGGTGGTTACATACCAGCCAGAACGTTTAACTGCTAAACGGTTGGGACCTTCCTTAAGGAAAGTGTTTGTTATTTCAGATGCCTCTCCTGATACTCTTGCTTCTCTGTTGGCATTGTCTATCAAGTAGACACCAGCGCCAGAGTTTTTCAAGATTTGTCTTTTCTCTTTACCAGCAATAAGCCAACCTTCGTCTGGAAGAAGTTGATTTTTATCAAACCTATATATTGCAACCCCTGTGTTTATCTCAAATCCACCGTTGGGTTGTTTTGCTACTTTTAAAGGGTTGGGGTATTTTCCTCGCTTGATACCTTCTCCAAATTCAACTCTGTAATTACCTTGTGGGGATGCAGTAAACCCTGCTAATGCCCACCTAATACTGCCGTCACGCCAAGTTGCTGTTACATCTATCTGGGAAGGAACTTCTTTCTCTCCGCTCAGTATTCTTATATTTGAAGAATCTGTAAGTTCTCCTTCTGGGAAAGGTATACTGGCGATTAAAGGCCAGGGAGTGCTTAAACCTGATATATCATTGATTTTTATAGGAAATTCTCCTGCCTTTAATGTAAAACTAAAGAAGAGAAAAAATATAATAAGAAAGCACTTCTTTATCTTCTCCATTTTAACTCCTTTCTTTATTTTTGTTCCTTCCCCTTCTTTTTCCGCTGATGTAGTGATGAAGGTCGGACCTCGGGATTTTATGGAGGTCTGGCCTTAGTCTTCATAGAATCTATTTTTGCGAGGAATGCTTTTAATGACGTGGCAACCCTCGTATTTATCCTTGCCTTGTCGCCGTTTTGTCACCTAACGCCCCAGTTTGTTATCCTGAACTTGTTTCAGGATCTCTCATTTAACCCACGCCGGTAGTATGCACAACGTGAAAAACGAGATTCCGGATCAAGGCCGGAATGACAAGCGTGGGGGTAACTTTATCCTTTATCATTACGTTTTTTCGTTTTCTCTTAACTTGCTAACCGCCCCTCCACCTACGCCAAGGTATACCTGCCGAAGCTTGTACTTTAGCGTAGGTTGGCTTCGGTGGATAAAGCTCGCAAGATAAACTACAAAAGACGGAATGGGGCAAAGACGTAAAGACCCCCTCACCCTTAATCCCTCTCCCCCAAGGGTAAGGGCCAAGAGAGGGAGAGAGTAGACACCACATACGCTTTTCTTTTCTTTCGTTAAAAAAGTATGTGTCTATGAACGAATTACGAGGTGCTACTACAACTCAAGCAAGAATCGGGCTGTTAACAAAAGGTTCAAGCCTTTTGTTCCCCTACTCT
>JALNXB010000015.1 GCA_023230585.1 bacterium | reverse complement strand
GTTTCAACCCACGCTCCCACACGGGGAGCGACTCCCTAATATCTGTCTATACATTAACTCGTTAATAGTTTCAACCCACGCTCCCACACGGGGAGCGACATTTTACGCTCGGCGTCCAGCCGTCGCCCCTAACGTTTCAACCCACGCTCCCACACGGGGAGCGACTCAAGAACGATTTTGAGATAGGGTCATTAACCTTCGTTTCAACCCACGCTCCCACACGGGGAGCGACTGAAGGCAGCATAGGACAGGGGTTACCGACACATGTTTCAACCCACGCTCCCACACGGGGAGCGACTAGCGACCAGTCAGACCATATTCAAGATATTCAAGTTTCAACCCACGCTCCCACACGGGGAGCGACTATTCCTTACATAGAGGCAGACGACATTTGGAAAGTTTCAACCCACGCTCCCACACGGGGAGCGACAAGGAAGAAGTCGCGTATCAGGAAATTGTGCGACTGTTTCAACCCACGCTCCCACACGGGGAGCGACGCAGCGCTTCAGAGCTATCTCTTGCATTTTTATAGTTTCAACCCACGCTCCCACACGGGGAGCGACTATTGATAGCAGTATATCTGACAAGACGGAAAGGCAGTTTCAACCCACGCTCCCACACGGGGAGCGACTAACAAAACAAGCCCAACAATCAGCACATTAACCGTTTCAACCCACGCTCCCACACGGGGAGCGACTCTTCTTCAACCACGTTCTAAGCGGAGTTACAAACGTTTCAACCCACGCTCCCACACGGGGAGCGACCATTGCTTCGTCATACCCACTATCTTCCCAACTTGTTTCAACCCACGCTCCCACACGGGGAGCGACACTCAAAAGCAGGCAACTTTAAAAGCGGAAATAGGTTTCAACCCACGCTCCCACACGGGGAGCGACTCCTAACTCTACTTCTCTTTATTAACAAGCGTTTCCAACTTGCTTTGTGCGAAGATATAATCTTGCACTCTTATTTTTAAAGAATAATCCTTCAACTTTTCATTAATCCTTTTAATTTCAACTGTTTTCAAGAATTGCGATCCTTCCAATGTTTTCGCCTCCACTTGTAGTTCGCATATATATTTAAATTATTAGTGGCCCTTCTAAATCAACTGTTTTTTTAGCCCCTACATGCTCTACACGTTGTTTCCAATTTGAACCAAGAAAATAGAATCTTAAACTATCTTCTTCAGGTTTTATTTCAGCAAGCAATTTTGATTTTAAAAGAACCCATTCATCGGGAGAAACAATGCACTCAAAAACAGAAAACTGAACTCTCTGTCCATAATCTTTACAAACTTTTGCCACTCGTCTTAAACGACGCTTGCCTGCAATGTTTTCTGTTTTGACATCATAACTAACTACAACGAACACTTTAACGTCCTCCTATTTCCAAAGAAAAACAGGATACCCATCAATATCTCCTCGCAGTTGTCTTGATAAAAGCAATGCCTGTATGTAAAACAACAGCCCGATTTTAACACTTTCTTGCAAATAAGGATGTATAATCTCTTCTTGTTTCCTCTTTTGATAAGCCAGTAAAACTTCTTTACGTGTATTATCATCCATCACCACAGCTCCAGAACCCGTTTTGATGAAACCTTTATTCTGAACTTGTCCAAGATTTATAAGCGAAAGAGAAATTCTATCTGATAAAAAAGGTCTAAACTCTTCCATTATATCTAAAGCTAGCCCTGCTCGACCTGGTCTATCTTTATGCAAAAAACCAACACAAGAATCTAATCCAACGCTTTCGAGTGCAGAACGAACATCGTGCATCATCAAAGTATACATAAAAGACAAGAGGCAGTTTACCTTGTCAAGAGGCGGACGTCTTGTTCTGCCTACAAATTTAAAATCTTTTTTTTGTGATACTATAAGATGGTCAAAAACCTTAAAATAGGCATTGGCAGCTTCTCCTTCAATACCTCTAAGTTTATCTAATAAATCCGCTTCTTCCGCTTGCCTTAAAGAGCTTACAAGTTTTTTCGAGGCTTTGGTTACTTCTTCAACATTTATTTTATCTTTATGGTCCCTTAACGCTCTCTGTAGTACTGTTCTACAATTAGAGATTTTTCCTAAAATAATTGCTTTAGATATTTCTAAAGAAAACCCTGCATCATCTGCTCTACGATATTGTTCCCGCCTAAGCAAAACATTTCCAGATATTTTCCCTTGAACATTTGCTAAAAATTTACCATACTCCGTAAGAAAACTTACTGATACCTGTTTTTCAGCACAAAATCCCATAAGAAACGGGCTCATAGATACTTGTCCAAAACACACAATACCATTAATCGTATGAATAGGTAGTTGTAAAAGTTTTTCTCTCTCTACTGAAACAACAACTGTTTCTCCTTCTTTAGAAAGATACGCTCTTTGCGTAGTAACAAATAAAGTATTTAGGTATTTTTTCACTGGTTTATTATCCCTTCTATTTCTTCTTTTAAAAATCTCTTTACAGAAACCTTGCGACTTATTAGTTTTGGTAAACATTCCTCATAAAAAGAGCAAGTTTTACATTTAGAAGTGTAAACAGGAGCCGGAGTTTTTCCTTTTTCAATAAAAATTCTAACTTGCCTGATTATTTCTTTAGTTTCGTTACGTAAAACATTATCAAAAACTACATCCAATCTACGTCTTGTCCTACCATAAAATAAAGCACCACGCTCAACTTTTATTTTAAGCATTTCTTCAAGACAGAGAGCTTGAGCACAAAGTTGAACCTTATCACAGTTATTCTGTTTGGGTTTACCTCGTTTATATTCTACAGGAAATGGTATCCAGTATGATTCACCTACTCTTTTGTAAAATTCAACAACATCTGCTTTGCCAACTAAACCAACTCCAAAAGAATGTAGCATAACTCCTGTTTCTATTCTACTATTCTTTATATTTTTTATATTTCCCTTATGAACATTGGTGTGCATAACTCTTCCTTCTGCTGTAAAAATATTTTCAACCCACATCTGTTCAATATGAATTAAAGCACACTGTCTTTGACAAAAAATAAAATGCTGTAAAGACGATAGCTGTATAAATTCTTCTTCTTTAAACACTGATTTACCCTTTAATCTTTAAAGTAAACCTCTTAAACCTTTACTATTTTAGGTACTTCCTTAACAATATTATCATCCAGCAGTATATTATAATCAGAGAAACTTCTTGCAACTCCTTCAGAAGCCCGTTCTACACTTACTCTTTCAAATAGATCAACTGCATTCTCTGACCCTAAAGGTGTTTTATGCTCAAAAATGATTAATCCCCGAGTGCTCATAAGGCCGCGTGCTGCTGAATGGTCATGATCAAACATTTTTTGGAGAGCTTCCCAGAAAAGATCAAGGTCTTCTTGGTTAAAACCTGTCTGAGCTGCAAGATGAGCAGAAATAAAACCATAAGCTTTATACAAACCATAAGGCACAGTATATTTTCTGCCCATTTCAGAGCCACCCGTTTCACCTCTCTCATCAGTAGTTTTTGCTATCCTTGTTATACTATGTTCTAAAGCAACAACCGGATCAACAGAACGTGCAAAAGTCATTTGAACAGGACCTCGCACTTGCCCAGCATTTGCACCTGTTGTTAAAACGGCTCCAAAAGTTCTAATATCGTAAAAATCTGAACACATTTTATTTCGCCCTTTATCTATTTCGCCTTTTTGAGCTTCACCTTTTTTAGTCCGTGTTTTTCCATCTTTCTCGTCGGCAGGTTTTTCATCAAGGTTTATACCAAGTTTTTCGTATGTTTGAGAAATCAAGTTATTCAAAATCACTTTTTCTTTAATAAAAATATCATAACCTTCTTTGAGATTTCCGTCAGGGCTCATTTGGGTTAATTGTATATAATTTCTAATCTTCCGTTTAAGGCATACGTCAGTAACAAGCCCATTACCAGTTTCGGCATCAATTCTTGGCAGGTTACCGGCATCAGGGTCCCCATTAGGGTTTCCGTCTTGAACATCGAAAAATAATACAAAATCATATCTTTTATCTATGTTTTTATTCATAACATTCTCCTTTACAATGTTAATCTTCTTTCTTTATCTCTTTCTTTTTATAAAAATACTGCCTTTGATGATAATATCCCACAGCCAGATACGACTGTTGTTCCAAAGTAAGATGAGCAGGTATTTTATTAGGTTCAAAACCTTCCATAATACCTGCTATCAAACTCTCAAAATAGTTTTCACTCCCTTCTTCAAGTTTACCTATATGATGATTTTTTAATCTAAGAAGCATAGGCATTACTGTTCTAGGAGAGGTGGAGTATACTCCCCAAAATCTATCTCTTATTGTTTTATTTAACTTGCTTCCCCTACTTACTGATTGTATCTGTATTCTTTCAAGAACAGCAAAAAGTCGTCCGAGCAAATACCCAACTTCTTTATTTTCAACATCAAGCATTTCAAGCACCTCCTTTTTAGGATTTTTATAGAACCTATTAAATCTGTTAATATACGCTTTGAGAATAGCTGCACGAGTTCGTGTAATTTTCTGTTCAGCACGAATGCGACGAATACACTGATGGAGCAATGTTTCAGGATAAGGAATGCCCTCAAGAATACTTTCAAGAACAGAAGTAGAAAGATTGGATGGAACCTTTTCCATTTTATTTTCAAGAGCTGTTGCTCTTAAAATTTGTCCTAAAGCTAAATACTCATACTCTTCTGGACCGTGTATTATTTGAAAATCATCAAAATGTTGTTTAATGTTTTCTGCAAAAAAAGCAACTGTGCCTGTCTTCCAAAATCTAACTGTTATACGAGCAGAATTTGGCGTAAGACCTAAAAGAAAAAAACGATTATCATCTTCTTGATATATATTCCCTGTATCAATAGATTTATAAAGATTTTTTACTGCATTTACACCTCTTTCTGTGTCATCTTTATCAGATGTTAAATACCATTTAAAATTTTCTTCCAAATCAAATTCTATAGTTGATCTCTTTTGTGCCCAAAAAATTACGGTTGTATCACCAATAAATATTCGGTTCTGCTCTGATTTAAGAAGGTATTTTAAAGCAGTAGTATATGCAAATTCTGCTTCAGAACTAACAGGGGCATTAAATGCTTGTTTTTTACAATATGAGTCAAAACCAGAATCCAGCTGGCACCCAACAAGTATTGCATTGCTTTTTGAGCCCATTATAGGCGTTGGAGTATGTAGTCGTTTTACAGGACCGAAATTTCCTGTAATTAAACAGATGGCCGAAGAGGTTGCCTCCTCGTCAGTTTCTGGTTCTTTATTAACTATAGATATTTGATAATTTTTTATAGTTTCTCTTTCAGGTATAAGACAATGATCTCCAAGAAGTTGAAAAGATAAATTACAGCCCTTGTTTTTTGCACAATCTTCCCAATTTGAGTGGTTTTTAACCTCCTCCCAATTTCCTTTTTCAAAAAAAAGTATTACTGCATTAACTCCTTCATCTTTTTTAATATTGTCAGGGAGGTTTTTTATTCTATCTATAAAGGTTTTTTGTTGCTTTTTTGCCATTTCAATCATTTTTTCGGAAGAATCTTTTGGGTGAGCTAATATATAGCCATAATGGTCCCACAGCAGATTTGTCTTCATAGAACTAGTTCGAATTTCTTTTATAGGCAAAATATAGATAGTTCCTTTTTTACCTTCTCTGGTATCTCTCAAATTAAGAAAGTTACCTTCTTTATCAATTTCAATTACAAATTTTATTTCTTGAAATTGAAAACCTTCTGTGGGCAAATTATCTTTATTACGTTGGTAATAGTCATATAAAGATTGTAAAATCATTTTAACACCTCCTTGCTATCCCTATCAGGAACAACAATTACTCCGTTTTCCATTTTTGCTCTGTAAAACAGTATATTAGGAGAATTTTTATTAGTAAAATCAATATCATATAGCATAAACCCTAAATCACGTGTTTCATTTATAGGTTGAGTTTTTGCTTCTTCATTTTCATCAATTAACCTAAACATACAAGAAAATTCTCTGCATCCCAAATATGGACGATTAAAACATTGTCCTCTTTTTGCTCGTCTTTCAAATATGGCATTATATTTCCCCGGATTTTCATCCTTTCTTGGTTCATTGGTTTCATTTCCATTTTTTGCTTCAGCATCAGATAAGTAGGAAGGCACAGGATTTTTTACTTCAGGTCTTTGAACAACTGGAATAAACTCCAATTCAGCATAAATTTTATATTTAACATCTCGTAAAAAAAGCCCAGATTTTTGTTGTCTATTATCTTCTATAAAAATTCCTTTAGAATTAGTGCTCATAAGTGCACCAACCTCATTACGTTTTACGGAAATCCATTTAATGGGAGCTAAAACTTCAATTTTTTTTATATTCCACCTGATAGCCGGTTTCCAAAAAATCGCCTCAAAAATAGCACGAGCTGCTGATGGGGTAATAATATCATAACTTACTCGCTCCACTTTCATTTCGGGTCGAGTAAAACATGCATAATCTCCCCATATTTCTAAAGTAAAAGTTTTGTTATAAAAATTTTTATTCATACCCACCTCCATTTTATTCTTATACTATAAACAACTCTTTATTCCATTTAGTGGTATCACTTAGTAATCCTATGCCCGGTTTATAAAGACCATCGCATTTTTGAACCCAATAACCGTGAATTTCTTCAATATATTCTTCTCTTGCCAGTTGATCAAAAAGTCTTAATGGCACGTTTACAACAAATCTCTGTAATTGTCTTATCAGTTTAAAGTTGGGACCGTTTTTTCCCAAATATTCTATCAACTCAAAACTACCCCTCTCTCTTCCTTTATACCAGACAATAATTCCTTTATGAGTTGTATCATCTATCAATTTAACATCTTGAGCAAAAGTTCGGAATTGAAAATTAAATTCGTTATTTTCACGTATAAGCCGGTCATAAAATTTTGGTTTATCAAAATTATTGATACTTGAATAAAAGAACTTAAAATATTTAGAGTATAATTCAGTATTCCAATTTTCTAATCCCATATTAAAAACACTTTTTGTAGCATCTTCTCCTTTCCTGAGCAAGCCAACAGGAGAAGATTTTGGTGGCTGGAAAACGAGCACTTGCCCTAATTGGTTTTTAAGGTTGAGTTTTCCTTCTCTATTACACCTTCCTGCAGATTGAGCAATAGAATCTATTCCTGTTAACGCTCTATATACAACAGGAAAATCTATATCTACCCCTGCTTCCACAAGTTGAGTACTGATTACTCTGATTTCTTTACCCTCTTTCAATCTGCTTTTAACATCAAAGATAACTTCACTCCGCTCTTCACCACACATATTTGCCGATAGATGTACCGTTTCTATAGGCATTAAAGAATGTAAATCTCCGCAATCTTGTCGAGTGTTGACAACACAAAGAACCTGTTTATATTCTGTAAGTTCTTCTGCTATATCTTTCCATTCTTTACGTTCTGTTAAATCATCAGGAATAGAAATTTTTACTCTATGAAAAACTTCGTCTAATTCATTGTGGTTTTCCATTATTTCTTTAACATCTTTTAATCCTTCAAAGCGTGCCTGCCTCCTCCCTATATTCCCAACAAATACGGGCTGCGTAGCTGTGCAAATTATAAGGGTAACTCCAAAATGGTTGACCAATCCCTGCAAAACAGATAGTATGGGTTTGAGATATTCAGGTGGAAGCATTTGGGCTTCATCAAGGATAATAACACTATTTGAAATATTATGAAGTTTTCTGCATAAAGACGTCTTGCTGGCAAGCAAAGATTCAAATAATTGAACATTTGTTGTAACAATAATAGGTGCGTCCCAATTTTCCATAGCCAATTTATTTTGATAAGTTTCTTTGTCTGGATCTATGTTGCTATGGTGCTCTAAAACAGCATCTTCGCCAAATAAAAAGTTTTTCTGTTTTTTAGCTTCTTTTATCTCTTTTTCGTCATCAGTACCATATTTATAAACTTTTGCGTTCTGCTCAATAATGCTTGTATAGGGGATAGCAACAATTATACGTTTTTTCTTGTATTTAATGGCGTGAGTAAGAGCGAATGCCATAGAAGATAATGTTTTCCCTCCTCCTGTCGGAACAGTTAGGGAGTATATACCGGACGGTAAGTTTCCTTTCTCTTTGCACTGATTATAAATATTTTTCCGACTACGGTTTATAGGGGTATCAAGGACATTTTTTAATTTTCTCTCCATAAAACTGTTAAATCTATCAGATAGTTCCTTTAATGAAGGATAGTGCCCTCTCTCTTGTGCCTGTTGAGGAGACATAAAAGATTCTGTATCAAGAAAATCGGCATCAACAAGACAGGAAAAAAGCATACGTATCCATAAATGGAAGTGTTCGCTATAACCATTACGTTCTTCTTGATTTGAGATTTTAAGTGGGGCTGACTGTGGGAGAGAAACTTCTATTTTTTCTTTTACTTCTGATATTTTTTCTATCTGTTGTAGTTCTCTTAGGTCAAGAGTATTATTTTGAAAAACTCTATTAACAAGACCTCTGCCTGAAACATCTTGATACCAATCGGGAAGACCTGTGTGGTGACCTGCTACAATATAAGACAATATTTTACCGGCTGGAAATTGCTTAAATTTGCTCAAAGATACAACAGCACCGACAGTGCTGTGATTTACTGATGGTCTAACAATATCTTCTTGAGAAGTAGCCCTCTTTAAATAATCTTGCCATTCAGTGAGGTACTTACCTAAATCGTGCCACAACCCAGCTAAATATGCCCAATCGCCTGAACTGAAAAAATTAGCAAACTCTTCAGCTTTTTTAGCAACACTTTTCAAATGTTCATCAAGTTTATGCCATTCTTTAGATGGTTGATTTTTCAAACTATGGGCATAATATTCGCAAAAGTTTTCTTTTTTCATTTAAATTTAAAGAATTCACTTTTTTGTATCCCTCTATATTAAAAGATATCTTTATAATACAGTTTACCACATTGTTTCATATTGTCCTATAATAAAAATTTATAGTTAATGGTTAGTTTTCAAAATTGATAAGAGATTAGAAAACATTTAACAAAAAAACGCTTTTAAACAATCTCATCTTTTGCTGCCTTTTATGAATTTAAGTATATCTTTATGGGTGCCTACAAAACCCAGTTCTACTATATCCTGTTTCAAAATAAATATTACCCTAAGTTTTAAACCAACTCTCAGTTCCCATAAAGAATTTGTAAGTTTTTTTAAGCCCATTCCAGATGGAATTAATTGTTTTTCAAAAGCATCTACTAACTGTAAAAGGGCTTTTTTAACCTGTTTTTTTTCTTTTTCAGGTAGTTTCTTAAAACTCTTTTCAAAAGAGTTTAATTCTATGTATCTCATTATAGTGTTTTTAGCCGTTTTTTATATTCTTCTGACTTCATTTCCTTACCTTTTGCTTGTTTTTTTAACACCTTTTCTAAATCGGTTATATCTTGTTTGGAAAATTTTTCTTCTACAACCAAAGGTGTAATAACAATCTTTGAGCCCTGAGCTTCAACTTTAACGTACTCGCCCACCTCGCAAGCAATTTTAGTTCTGACGTCTTCGGGTATTGTTACTTGATATTTTTCTCTTATTTTAACTATTCCCATATATCCTCCTTTTATCATTATCCCCCCTCACCTTTTTTTCCGCCTAAAGGCGAGATTGCCACGTTAAGAAAGACTCGCAAAGACAAAAGGGAAGGAGAAAACAATAATGAAACTTTATTTCATCTCTTTTTTGACACAACCAGAACCTAACGTATTACTGTATTACTATATTGTATTATTATTGTAATATTTTATGTATAGGATGTCAATACAGGGGGAGAGAAAAAGCGAGATTCCGGATCAAGGCCGGAATGGCAAAGACCCCCCCCCCTCACCTTCACTCTCCTATCCCCTTGGGGAGAGGAGAATGTAGGTGGATTGCATCTCCCAAAAGGAGAGTGTAGGCGGGGGGAAGGGGAAAAAAGAGATTATGAAACGAGTTAAGAATCTATCATTAGTGGGCTTTTTCGTTTTTTCTCAACAAGTTTTTGATATCTGAAATAAATACTTCAATATATTCTGTACCTAAATAAAGAGATTCATTAGAGAGGGTCCCTCCAAATCCAGATGATTCAATCTGTTTTTTAGCTGACTTCATAAGAATTCTCAACTCTGAGGATTGGGTTAACGAGTCCAATGTATGAAATTTTTTCTCATCCAGTTTTATCCAGATATTTTCAAGGGCATTAAAAAAACGTGGCCAATTAACCCAAAGAATATTTTTATTCCCATAAGTAAGAATATTTAGCCATTCATCTTTTTTTAAGTGATAATGTTTTTCTCTGCCTACGGACATTATATGAGTGATATCTGAATTAGTCATTTCTACAAGTATATCCTGTACGGTCTTTTGGGCATAATAGATTTCTCTGGCAATCAAGCTGGGGTGCCCGCTTTCATTAACTAACAAATAAAGAAAAATCTCTGACCGAGCGTTTATACCAAATAATCCTCTCAACTTGAATAGTAAACCAGTGTTTTTTATTATGCGAACAGGTTGGGTATGCGTTCTAAATTGGATTTTTCCCCGGGAAAAGCCATATTTTTGAAAAATGGGTTCTGGTTCTCCAAACATTTCAATCGGTTGTCCGTTCTTCTGTAAAAAAAGGTTTTCACATGTATTTTGCACAGGAAAACTTTCAATAAAATATTTCCATTTTTTACCTTTTGTTTTTTCAGCCAGAATCTCGGCTACCACAGGGATTACTCTACTACCCAAAAATCTCTCTTTTTTTAATATTGTCTTCAACCTTTGAATGTTTATAAGATGTCCATTAGTGCTTAACCAATTCAAAATTTCATCAAACAACCTTGCTTCATATCTTCCTATATGTAAACTGAAGATTAATAAAGCTTCAGGGTCAATATACCAGTTGTCATCGTTGCAACTATAACCAGCAACTCCCAGAGAAAACCACTGCTTCCAGACAAAAGATAACAAAAGCTCTAAATAACTATCTCTAAATTCTTTCAGCAACTCTTTCATATTTTAATTTCCTAAGCATATCTTGTAACAATATTTTAAAATTTTCTGATGTATCGTGTGTCATTGCCCACCTTGCCGCTTTTTCTATTTCCTCTTCTGTAGGTTTGAGAGCAAGCAAATCTTCAACGTGTCGTCCAGGTCCTGAATCTACCGATGCATATACCTTGAAATGTATCTGATCAAATCTACTAACAAAATATACTGTTAACATTCTGCCATATTTTTTTTCCCGTAAACGATTTATACAACCTTTTGGCAATCCGTATTTTAGTATATCTTTAGGAGCAGTATTTAACCAATTTTCATCTATTCCCAGATCTGCCGCTATCTGTGAAGCTGCCTCTTTGAGATGTGAAGGCATTGGATCTGGATCAATAATCTTTTTACCTTCTATAATGCCTAATATATCCACATCCCTTGTTATTCTTTGAACAGCATCAATAAAGATTAAGGCAGAACCTCCGCAAATTACTATACTTATAGGCTCAGCATCAGCTAACTCAAGCCGATTATTTAAAAGCATGAAAACTTCGTTTAATTTTTCTTTATTTAACATATATTATAAGTTATTCCCCTTATTATAAGTGGTTTAACATATATTATACCATATATTGTAATATTTTTAAAGATTTAATACTGAGGTCTTTCAATATATTTGTATGGGCAAATTATGAAGTAGCATAATCATCTTACAAACTACCATTTGCCAAGAAATATATAGGGGGAAAATACTCTATTTTACCATTCCGGATTTATCCCGAGTACTCCCGAGGGACTTGTTCCGAAATCTCGTCTTTTATGTTGTGCTTACTCTGACGTGGGTTAAGGGACAAAGGCAAAAACGTAAAGAACAAAAGCCCCCCTCACCTTGCATCCTCTCCCCCAATGGGAGAGGAGAGTGTGGGCGGGTAAAAGAGAGGGTTAGTCTGGTGGGGGGCGGTGGTATGGTGGTAGTAGTTCTTCTCTTGTCCTCATTACGTAAGGAGTTAGTGATATATATACCACTTTTTGCAGTTCAGAGGATCTACTAAATTCATCCTCTATATAATTTGCAAGAATATATACTACTGAAAACTCGTTTTTATTCTCATAAATAGTTGATAACTCTACTTCCATAAGTGAGAGGTCCGCCGGCTCCTGCTCACCTTTTTCCCAATCAATTGTCACATTGTCCGCTTCCAGTATAACGCTACCCGAGGCGTTTCTTTTTTGAGATTCGATGAGATAATTTTTACTTTCACCTTTTAAGGAAGGGCTTATTTTTACGGCTAAATTGACTGCTGGCATCTCACCTTCTTTTGGTTCTTCATAGATATAGTTTACAAAGTGGAATACACCAGTTCTACTTTCTCCTATACCAAAAGTTTTACCAAGACCAGTAAGTGACCAGTTTACCGTCTCTCCGCTTGCAATTGTTTCGTTCTCTTCAGGGGAACCCAACATATATATCTCCTGAATTTCTGTATCGTCCTTAAAAATTATAGATGTTTTTATGGCATACACTTTTCTTGGCTCGGAAATACTACACATAACAGCAAAGGTGCCGTCTTCATCTATACTCCAATCTTCCTGTAAGATATCTGGTACTTCCTGGCCTTCCCAGTTGAACCCGTTGGAAATATCGTGTTCGTAGGTATATTTATAGAGTTTTATATCTTTTACTCCTTTTGTGAGATTTCTCGGGGATTTCCAATCAAGTTTACCTTCAATGGTTATCTTTCCGTTTATATCTGGAATTGGAAGTTGGTCTTCAACCAGATTGGTAAAGGTGATTTCTGGTGGGTCGTATAACGGGTTGGTCTTAAAGCCGAGTAGTTCAAAAGTTTTTTCTGCTGTTATTGTTGAGTCCGACCTATAGTAGGATTCGTGGTCAACCCCTTTACCTAAAGAATATGATTGTGAAGGGTTTAACCCGAGCCCTGTCATACTTGTTATTGGTACTGCGCCGTCGCTATCTGATTCCATAAAACCCAAATAGGTTGATGAACCCTTGTCAACAAGGAATCTGTTTATGGTAGCGCCTATAGATATCTCACCAGATTGGAGTGTATCTTTCAGTTCACCTACCCCCATATCGTCTATCTCTTTAAGAGGGACTCCTTGTTCAGTTATGCCGTACATAAAGGTATATTTACCGCCTCTGTTGTCTGAAGTATTCAATTGTTCAAGGCGTTTGTTATATATTAAAGAGCCGGTTCTTAGGTTGTAAATATTATCCTGTGCCCTATACTCTTCTTTAATATCAAAGTAGTCGTCAAGTTTTAAGTGGCGTTTGCTTGAGCCCGTTCCGTTTTCCCACCTTAAATCAAGTATTCCGGGAGCATCTATGACTGTTCTTGATACGTAAGCTGCCATAGCTGAACTGACAATTGAACCGGTCAGGGTCTTCGCTTTATAGGCGGGGCTTGTAAGCTGGTATCTTAAAGAGTACATTGCTGCGCCTTTATGTGGGCTACCCCAGGATATAAATTGTTGGAACCTCTCCTCAAGTTCCTCAGGAAATTTGACGATACCTGCTCTTGAAACAACTCCGCCCATAGAGTGGGCAACAATAAACAGGTTGAAAGGGATAGCGTCTTTCTCTTCCCTGTTAAGGTTAAGCTGGGTCTGCAGTTCTTCTGTTATTGATTTTACCAGCTCGTTATCCAAATGGTTAAAAATAGGGCGCCAGGTAGGGTATATAAACTCGTAGAAGACGGTACAGGAGTTGAAGTCAAAGTATTCCTTGATAAAGACCTCGTATAACTCTTTCCAGACATCTACCTTGTAGTCAACTCCCCAGGGTATCGGAGCGTTAAGTTTAAACTGGCCTGCAAGTCCTGTCTTTTCTGCTTCGTTATGTCCATGCACAAGTACCACTACATTTTTTATGGGCTTTTTAAGTTCCCACTCCTTCTCTTCTTCTGTAAGATGTATGAAAAGTTTTCTCTTTTCTTCCGATTCGATATCCGGGACGGTACGGATTAATCTACACTCACGTTGCCAATTTATTGTCCCCTGAAAGGTTAAAACCGAGTAGGTTATACTTATAGGAGGAATACCCGACTTTCTGTTGGCAGGGAGAGCTTCTTCTTTAAGAAGCTGGGTAGGTAGATATATATCTTTTGTGGTGAGGTTGCCTGAGTTATCAAGATGAGCCGGAAGTAGTGAATACTCTTTTTCTACCTTCCCTTCAACTACCCTTTCTGTTACCCTAAGGATATTTACTGTGTCCAAGTTTAGGGTTCCCACCTCTTTTTTGGGTATGGTTATAGTGGGGATTAGTTGTAGTTTTTCTGTATCTGTAAGGACTGAATCAAATAGTATCTCAAGGACTCTCAGAGAACCGCTTATCTGAGGTGAAGAGTCGTCCTGTGCGTTGAGGGAAAGGTCTTCGTTAAGATTGATATGGTTTGAAACCCTTGAAAGTGTGAGATTATAACCCTTATTTTGTAAAGGTATTTTAACCTTTGTGCCGTCTTTCAAGTCGGCTACACCTTCTGTTTCTGCTTGTATGTCTTTACTCACGCTCTCAGAGGTCGTCGCACCACTTACAACCTGCTTCGGTTGGTAAGGGTCGGTAGGAGGAATATCCAACCTAAGAGCAAACCTGAGTATAAGGATTACGTCTGATATATCTACTCTTCCGTCGATATTCATATCCCCTGCTTTTTTGGTATCGGAGAGGTAAGGGTACGACTGGGTTGAAAAACCTATATTTAAAGGTAGTTCTATAGACATACGAAGAGCAAGTATAACATCCTGTATATCAACTATTCCATCTTTATTTATATCTCCTATATCTGTAAATGGTTTCTCAAAGTATGCTGTAACGTTCTTTGTAGAGTCCATTAAAATTGTGTTATATGTGGCGTAAGGAGTAGTTCCTTCACTCCAGCGGGAGAAGAGGTAGTCCGGATTTGCTTCTACCCTAACGTTGACTTCAGTCCCGGGATTGTATGCGTGGATACCTTCTGGCGGGAAGATATTACCGGCATTTTTAGGAAGTAGAGCCATTGTTAGGTAAATTACCTCGACTGATGTATCTAAATCGCAGTCCGGGTACTGATAAGGTAGTAAAGCTGATATATTGGAGTTATCCTTGCCAAAGAGATAGCCATAGTTCCATCCCCAGAACCAGACGGTACCATCGCTTTTTAGAGCCATTGAGTAACCATAATTGGTAGAGATAGATATAATATCTGAAAGAAAACCCCTGCCTTCGGGGTCCTTTACCTGTACAGGAATTGCACTTGAATTATTTGAAGTACCGTCGCCAAGTTGTCCCCACCAGTTATCTCCCCAAGACCAGACAGTACCATCATTCTTTAAGGCAAGTACGTGGTAGTCTTTTGAGGATATATCTTTAATATTAGTTAGCCCGAGGACCTGTTGAGGTAGAGAAGCAAAAAGGTCACTACCAGATAACCCGTTGCCCAGCTGACCTCTGCTACCGTCCCCCCAAACCCAGAGTGTACCGTCGCTCTTAAGAGCCATTGATAAGTTTTTACCGGCTTCTACCTTTATAACATCTGTTAAGCCGGTCACTTTAACAGGGGTATATCTGTCGTTTCCTTCACCTGAAGAGCCGTTACCCAACTGCCCGTGTGAGTTTCGTCCCCAGCTATATACCGTGCCGTTATTCAACAAAGCCAGAGTGTGGTTCTCGCCGGCTGATGCCCCGACAACCCCTGATAAAAACCCGTTATTCATTACCCCGCGCACCTGTACAGGAAGAGTTTTCCTTTCAGTTAAGTTTATACCGAGTTGTCCGTAAGTATTATCTCCCCACGCCCAGAGTGTACCGTCCATCTTAACAGCGACAGAATGGCTAACACCGGCTGATATCTCTATTATACCAGAAAGCTCTCCCGTACCGTCCGGTGATTTAACCTTGACAGGCCTAAACCTGTTGGTGGTTGTTCCGTCTCCGATCTCGCCTGAGGAGTTTAAGCCCCAGGAACAGATAGTGCCGTCATAGGAAAGGGTAAGTGAATGTCCATAACCTGCAGAGATTTTTATTATACCTTTTAGATAAAGCTCGTTACTGCCTTCAACTGAAGTTACAATGGCGTTACCTCTGTCTGTAACCTTCTCATTATTTATCCCCAGTTCCCCCCACTCGTTGCGCCCACTTGCCATAACCCCGCTATCATCTTTTAAGGTGAGATTGTGTGTTCGCCCAGCGGATATTTGTGGTACTGCCTTAAAATCATCTTTAACGAAATTGGCAACAATAACCGTATCTTCGTTAAGTTGTATATTGGTTTCGTTGGCGGAAGGGTTAGAAACGTTATCACTCCAACCGGTAAAGGTATATCTGTAACCGGGAAGAACAGATATATTGACTAAACTACCAACCTCAAACTCGTGTTCACCTTCGGAAGGCATAAGAACCCCCGCATTAGGTGGGTTACATCTCATAGTAAGTGTTGCTTTTATTTCTGGTTTGAGTTCAAAGAGCGCTTCAACACTCTTATATCCGTCCATATAAACGCTTATTGAGGTTTCATCTGATGTAACCTCTCCCGACCAACCAATAAATTTATACCTCTCCCCTGCAAGTGCTCTTATATCAACGGTTGTGTTGGGAATACATTTTTTTGTGCCAGATGGTGTTGTGCTCCCACCGTTTGAAGGATTAGATGATATGTTTAAAAGATAAGGTGTAAGATTTAGTTTTATACCTTCAAGTAGTACTGGTATATTTGAGTTAACCCGGTTACCATTGCCAAGTTGTCCCTTGAGATTAAAGCCCCAAACCCATACTTGTCCATCTGTATCTATTGCTATGCTATGCCTTGTGCCGGTAGATATCTGAACAAACTTTTCTCCTCCCGCAACCCTTACAGAAACGTTAGTATCATTATTTGTGCCGTCTCCAAGTTGACCGTAAGTATTATCTCCCCATGCCCAGATATTGCCATCTTTATCGAGAGCAAGAGAATGCCTGCCACCAGCTGATACCTGCCTAATATTTTGAAGGTACCCTACCCCATCTTCTCCTCTTACCTTTTCTGGTATCAAGCCATCTTCGTTGGCTCCGTTACCAAGTTGACCTTTATTATTTGCGCCCCACGACCAGACGTTACCATTTGAGTCAACAGCAAGAGAGTGGCTACCCATAAGGCCGAGACCGCCGGCTGATATACCTTTTATCTCTGTAGAACCGGCTACTTTTAGAGGAAGGGAGCTGTATGTTCTGTTGCCTGTTCCGAGTTGGCCGAATGTATTGTCTCCCCACGACCAGAGGGTTCCGTCCTGTTTTAATGCAAGGTTGTGGGCGTACCCGGCTGATATACCTTTTATATCGCTTAAGTAACCGCTACCCGTTGAGGATAAGACCTGCGCCGGAGAGGTTCTTGGTAGAGCTGAGTTTGTGAGCCCTAAACCCAACTGGTAGGAGTCATCTAGCCCAAAAGACCAGAGAGTGCCATCCGATTTTAAGGCGATTGTGTGGTGTCCCCCAGTTGATATTTCAATTATTTTTGATAACCCTGAAATAAGGGTTGGCACTTCTTTATAGAGGATATTTGAGTTGATACCGAGTTGCCCGAACTCGTTTGAACCCCAAGACCAGACGCTTCCGTTTGCTTGCAAGGCGACAGTATGGTTGCTACCGGCTGATACCTCTTTTATAGAGGATAAAACAGAGTAAGCAAAAGGTTTATCTGAGAGTATAAGAGTGCCGTTACCTAACTGTCCAGTTGTATTATCTCCCCAAACCCAGACGTTTCCTTCCTGTAAAAAAACGGTATGGTTATCACCTCCGTCTATATTAACAGGTAAGGCAAACGGGTCTGGAATAAAATGGGCTGTAATGGTCTTGTCGTCATCCATTAGAATTTTTGTTGAAGGAGAGCTGGCATCAAAAACGTCTCCTTCCCAGTGTAAGAAGGTGTGTCTATGTGAGGGTATTGCTTTAAGTTCTACAATTTCACCTTCAGGGTAGGTATATGCCTGAGGTGTTGGATAGGTAGTACCTAAACCAACAGGGGATGTGACTGTTAGTGTGAACCTTTCAATCTTTTCAAAGTTGGCTTTAACTGTTTTGTTCTTATTAAGGGTAAGAGTAGTTGTTTCGCTTTCAGGGCTATCAACTTCGCCTTCCCAATTTTTGAATTTGTAGCCGTAGGAGGCAACTGCCTTTAAGTGAAACTCTTTATTTAGTACGTCATAATAGTACCCCGGTGACGGTAAGGTTGTGCCACCCTCCCCCGCTGATAAGCCCAGTGTGAAGGTATCGGGAAAATCAGGGTTGGTGGTATACCAGATATTGGTATCTTCGCTTAAAAGCCATAGTTTCTCTTTAAAAAAGGTAGAGGTATGCCCGAATAAAGGTCCCCAATTAGGGCTTGTTTCACAACAACCCCAGACAGAGCCGTCAAGTGAATACCATATCTCGTTTGTGGGTTCAGTTAAGTAGCCCCAACCGTTATTATCTACCCTCCCGCCTAAGAGCCATAACTTTCCGTCCATCTCAACTACTGAATGGTTTCTTCTTGGAGACCAGCCCGCCTGTGAGGTTGCCTCTTCCCAAAAGATACCGTCAGAAGAGTACCAGACATCACTTACGCTTTGAGAGACACCCTGGTTTCCACCTATAACCCAGAGTTTATTATTAAAGACGACAGAAGCGTGGCCTTCTCTTGCAGACCATTGGGCTGAAGACACCTCCTGCGTCCAGTTGACTCCATCGGAAGATGACCAGATATCGTTATAAAAAGTATTCTTATTATTCCAACCGCCTATAATCCACATCTTACCGCCAAAAACGGCAGAGGAGAAGTAACTTCTTCGAGTCCAAGGGGTATCTTCCACTTCAAGTGTCCAGTTAAACCCGTTATCAGACGACCAGATATCGTTGAGTATCTGCCCGCTTGAACCAAGCCCGCCTATAATCCATATCCTGTCGTTAAAAACAAGGGCTGAATGAGAATACCTTTTTGACCACGGGGCTGAACTTGTTGCTATATGCCATATGATACCGTCTTCTGAGTATCTTACCTCGTTATTAAGGGTAGACGAGTACCGCCCGCCCAAAACCCAGAGTTTACCCTCAAAAACAACTGTGGAATGTTCGGTCTTTCTGCTCCAGGTAGGAGTGAAAAGGCTGGTCCACTCAGGGGAGATATCGTAGAATGTCTTAAAATGTGGGCTGATAACCCGTACTCTGTCCGTTGTCAGAGTCAGAGGGTTTTGTGAAGGTGTTGGGACGTCTCCTGACCAGTGGCTAAATTTGTAACCCCCATAAGGGATAGCTTCAACCACACATTGAGAACCAGAGTTGTATATATGTATGCCGGGAAGTGGATCTGTTGTTCCATACTCTTCTGGCTGGCTTAATGTTATATAAAGGTTATAAGTTTGGGTATAGGGAGCAATTGTAAAAGAGCCTTCATTGCTCCAGTCGGATACCTCTTTACCAGCATCTATTGTCTGGACTGCCCAGTAGTACGTACCAGAAGACAGACCGGTTAAAATAGAAGTCCTTGATTGGAGAGGTACTCCACCGGGAGTTATAAGACGGTTAACAGGGCTGACAATATCTATTCCACCGGGGCTGCTGCCCACCCTTAAATTGTAGTATAGCCCGTCGGAAGGAGTCTCTATATCATTTCCTTCGCCCCAAGAGAGGGTTATAGCCCCTTCTGTGTAACCGGGGGAAGAGTTAAGTTCTGTTGGAGGCGTTGGAGGAGTATTAGCAACACCTACCCCATTATCAAAAATCAAACTCTTCTGAATACCGGTATATATATCTTCCGGTTTAGAAGGATAGACAACTGTTCTGGTGCCGTTAAGGAATATGTCCAGATCTCCGTCCTTATCGTAATCAACAAGAGCAAGGTTGTTATAAGATATAAGGGAGGAGTCCGAAGCAATAGAAACTTTTTCAAACTCTGCACAGGTATTCTGAAAAGAGCCGTCACCAATGTTGATATATATATCTGCTCTGTTAACTGTTAAAGGTAACTCTTCATAAACATCTCTGGTTCGCCCCGTGATTACCAGGTCGGGTAGCCCGTCATTATTTATATCCCCCATAGCGACAGAACCCCAAAAGAGGGGGTCAAGGTCTGCTTCAATAGGGACAAAGGTTCCATCTCCTCTATTATTTTTATAAATGACTGTATAGGGAGTTGATACCGCTTCTTCTCTTTTACCTGTTATTATTAAATCAAGAAACCCGTCGTTATTATAATCCCCAAAGAGAAGTGATGACTGTGAGAATTTTGGAAAGTCGATATATACCTCTCTAAAAATACCGTCTTTCATATTCTTATATATTGCTGTCTTATTTCTGCCTGATACAGCAAAATCTACCCAACCATCGTTATCAATATCAGCCCAGGCAAGGGTGCCGGAAGCATTTATCGGTTGAAATACGACCTCAAACCTTCCATCACCATAATTTTTATATATGAGTGTTTCGCCTGTATCTCCGGAGGTTTGGGTGCCTGTGCTTATTACCAGGTCAACTTTACCGTCGTTATCAATATCAGCCCAAGTAAGAGCATTTACATCAACAGTTGGTAGAGTAATATTAAGAAGCGTAAAAGTGTTGTCTCCGTTGTTATGATATACCCGAGTTATTCTCTCTTTTGTTTCTTTGATTGTTCCGTGTATGGCTACATCGGGGTAGCCGTCGTTATTATAGTCAGCAACAGCAAGTATGCTCTGAGATAACTGGGGTAGCCCGCCGGTTATACCATCCTGAAAGGTTCCATCACCATTATTTATAAAAATAAGTGTTGAGGGTTCCCCTACCTCAAAGATACTTCCAACATCTCTCCTATCGCCTCCTGAGATGAGTAAATCCGGTAGCCCGTCATTATTAAAATCAGCCCAACTTATCGCTCCAAGGTCTATCTTAACCCCGCCAAATAAGTCATTGATATCAGTAAAAGCGCCTGTTTTCATATAAATAAACCAGTTATTCACAGATGCTTTCGGAGTATCTGGAGAGATATAAAGGATATCGTCTCCTTTCTGTATAGCAAAATAGTTGATTTCACCTTCCCCGCCAAAACTGCTCATCTGAAAGACCTCCAGATGCCAGCCCAACCCTTCGTAATGGGCAAAGTCCGTAAGATCTATAACAATGGTATCGTTAAGGGAATACTGGTTACTGACAGGGAATGCCTCCTTTTTCCAGAGAGGGTTCTGGACAGGCCAGTCAAGGTGTTCCTTATAGCCCGCACAGATATTCATAAATAGGGTCCTGCCTCTTGTATGGTTGATACCTATAATACCAAACAGGTTGGGTTTGTAATCTATTCTGTCAATTATAATAAGGGCGTTGGGGTCTCCATTCTGTTTTGAAAGGATATAGTCGTAAGCAAGCCATACAAACCCTCTGGTACCAGCTGACGGTTCTTCAACGCCCCACTCTGTACCCCAGGAGTTGACTGCTAAAAGAGCGCCTTTTTTATATTTACCTTCAATTGAATCGTAATACTCTTTATCATCATCATACCCTATAACTGTTATAGCGTGAGGTCCGCGAAATCCTACATTGGTGTTGCCATAAAGAACACCGTTGTTGGTAAACTCACCTGAAGGGTAAAGGTCAAAATTTGAATAGACGGGGGTGGTAATCACAGCAACATTTTCTTCAGCAAGATACTCTTTTAATGCTTCCAACCCTTCCGGGGAGTGTATCTTTATCTCTCCTGCCTGTTTGCCTCTCCACTTAAGACCACGTTTCCATACTTCTTGGGTAGGCCATGCTTCCCAGTCGTAGTTATTTGGATCTGGGTTGTAAGGCATCTCTTCCCAGCTGGCTATACCATATTCACATATATAATCTGCTACAACATAATGGCTGACAGCCAGAGCACCAAAAGACAAACTTCTGGGAGCAACATTATATCCCCAGGCAGGGCTGGCTATCCGTTCGGGGTTTTTTGAAGGGTTGGGTCTTATCCATTTGTTCTCTTTTGCTTCCTGAAATGTCTTCATATAGTAGCAGGTAGCATAAGCGGCACAACTACCTAAATTCCCTTGACTTGTAACAACAGGTAGATGTGTAATATTTACAACAGATATGGGGAGAGATTTTTTTGTTAGACGTTGAGGTTCTGTTATAGTGAACATTTTAGGTAAGATACGGGCTTTCTCTTCAGAGGTCATCGGGCGAAGGCCTGTTTTATGCGGGGAGGCGCTTAACAAGGTAGAGAAGATAAGAGATGATAAAAAGATTATTAAGGTAAATTGTCTGTTTTTCATTGATGCTTCTCCTTGTAGAATATTGCAAATATTTTACAAATTTTAACATATTATTATACCCTTTAAAGGTGGAAAAGACCAATAGTAAGGATGAAATAGGAGATTGCCACGCTGGTAAACGCTCGCAAAAACAACAAAAGCAAAATACCCCTCATCCTTGATCCTTCTCCTCCCTCGGAGATACTCGGGACAAGACCCAAGAGTAGAAGGCAAAAACTCCTTATTTCTGCAAACCTCGGAGGATTGCCTTATATTCCTCGCAAAGAAGGAATGGGGGGAGAGGAGAATTGGAGTAAGTTATTCCTCAGGTAGTTCTTGAGGTCTACAATAAAGCGGTAGAAACTCTTCTCTTTCTTTTCTGGCTATAGGTAACATAATAACGCTTACTCTTTTAACGCTACCAGATACAGAAGAATGAGGATATACCCCGTAACTAATAATAAATGTATTCTCCTCTTGGTAAGAGGTTGATAAACCTATTTCCATAAAATCTAATTCTTCAGGCGCCTCTTCTTCCTCTATATCCCACAAAATCGCCAAATCTGTAGCATTTAGAGGGTCTCTCTCGGAAGTTTCGTATTGCCCTGCAAAGAGTTGGTGTGTATAACCTGGTGCCTTAAAAGAGGGATAAGTATAAGTATTTATATATATATTAGGTGTTTCACCTGCTTCAGGTTTTTGGTAGTAGTATAAGGAATTCATAACATTAAAGCTATCTATACGGTTACCCAAACAAAACACTCTGTCAAGACCTGTAAGCGACCAGTTGATTGTTTCGCCATCGTTGCTCTCTTCGTTTTCTTCAGGAGAACCAAGCATAACTACTTCTTGCAATTCTGTATCATCTTGAAAAATTATAGATACTTTTATAGCGTACACCTTATGAGATTCTGGTATATTACAAGAAAGGGTAAAGTTTCCATCCTTATCTATACTCCAATCTTCTGAAGTAATCCCTTCTACCTCTTGACCTTCCCAGTTAAGGCCGTGTTGAGAGTCATAAGCATGGGTATATTTATAAAATTTTATATCTTTTACTCCTTTTGTAAGGTTTCTTGGGCTTTTCCAATCAAGTTGACCTTCTATAGATATATTTCCGTTTTCATCTACTGGTAAAGGTTGGTTTTCCATTAGGTCGGTAAAAGTTATCTCAGGTGGGTCGTATTCCGGATTAGTCCTAAAACCGAGTAGTTCAAAGGTTTTTTCTGCTGTCTCTTGAGCATCTGCGCCGTAGTAAGATTCGTGGTCAACACCTCTACCTAAAGAATGTGTTGCTGTAGGCAGAAGCCCAAGCCCTGTCATACTTGTTATTGGAACAGCACCATCGCTATCTGATTCCATAAAACCTAAATAACTTGATGAACCCTTATCTACAAGAAACCTGTTTATGGTTGCACCTATGGCTATTTCGCCTGCCGAAAGGACCTCTTTAAGTTTACTAAATCCCATATCAGATATCTCACTTAAAGCCACTCCTTTACCTGTTATACCGTACATAAAGGTGTATTTATCGCCCCTGTTATCTGAAGCATTTAGTTGTTCAAGACGTTCATTATATATCAACGAACCACTCCTTAGGTCGTAGACACTACTTTGAGTTTTATATTCATCTTTAACTTCAAAATAATCGTCAAGTTTAAGTGAACGTCTACTTGCTCCTGTGCCGTTAGCCCAACGTAAATCCATTATACCGGGTGCGTCTATTACTGTCCTTGACACATAAGCTGACATTATTGAACTTATAAGTGAACCAGTCCAAGTTTTTGCGGTATAAGCAGGGCTTGTTACCTGGTATCTAAGGGAATACATTGCTGCGCCCCTATGAGGGCTACCCCAAGAAATAAATTTCTGGAACCTCTCTTCAAGGTCTTCTGGAAACTTTACTATACCTGCTCTTGAGACAACCCCACCCATAGAGTGTGCCACTATAAATAGGTTAAATGGCATACTATCTTTTTCTGTTTTATTAAGAGCAAGTTGTGTGCTTAACTCTGATGTTATCTGGTCAACCAACTCTTTATCTAAATGGTTAAATATGGGTCGCCACGTAGGATATACAAACTCATAAAAGACGGTGCAGGAGTTAAAATCAAAATACTCTTTAATAAAGACCTCGTATAGACCTTTCCAAACATCAACCTTATAATCTACTTCCCACGGGAAAGGAGCGTTAGGTTGAAACTGCCCTTGAAGGCCTGTCTTTTCTGATTCGTTATGTCCGTGAACTAAAACTACTACATTTTTTATGGGTTTTTTTAGTTCCCACTCTTGCACCTCTTCTGAGAGCATAAATAAAGGCATCCTTTTTTCTTCAGATTGAATATATGGGACAGTCCGTATCAATCTGCTTTTTTGTTTCCAATTTATTGTCCCTTGAAAAGTTATAGATGAATAGTTTACATTTATAGGTGGGAGACCTGACTTTATCCCGTTAGATAATGTTTCTACTTTAAAAAGTTGGTTAGGTAGATATATATCTTTTGTAGTAAGGTTACCTGCATTGTCAAAATGTGTAGGCAAGAGTGTGTACTCTCTTTCTACTCTGCCTTCAACTATTCTCTCCACAACTCTAAGAATATTTATTGTATCAGGATTAAGAGTGCCTACCTCTTTTTTAGGGATGGTTATTGTAGGTATACATTGTAGTTTTTCTGTATCTGAAAGAACTGAATCAAATATCAGGTTAAGTGTCCTTAAACTACCGCTTACCTGAGGTGAGACGTTGTCTTCTGGGTTAAGAGAAAACTCATCGTCAAGGTTAAGATAGTTAGAAACACGTGAGAGCGTTAAAGAATAATCTTTACTTAAAGCAGGAAGTTCAACTTTTGTGCCGTCTTTTAAAGTTGCTACACATTCTTCGCCTGCTGATATATCTTTAACTACTTCTTCAGTAGTTGTTTCTCCCCCTACAACTTGTCTTGGTTGGTAAGGGTCTGCACTTATATCTAAATCTAAAGCAAGCCGAAGTATAAGTATTACGTCAGATATATTTACTTCTCCATCGCTATTTATATCTGCGGATGTTTTAACATTTTGTAAGTAAGGAGCAGATAAGGTTTCAAAACCTATAGTTAAAGGTAGTGATATTGACATTCTTAAGGCAAGTATTACGTCTTGTATGTTTATCACCCCGTCTTTATTTATATCTCCTTTACCATAAAAGGGTTTTTCAAAAAACGCTGTAACACTTTTATCTGTATCCATTATAATGGTATTATACTCAGAAGAAGAACTTGTCCCTTGGTTCCAATGAGAGAAAAAGTAACCACTCTCTCCACTTGCTCTTACGTTAACTTCTGTTCCGGGGTTGTATGCGTGAATACCTTGTGGCGGGAAAAGTGTGCCTACATCTTTAGGGAGGGTAGATATTTTTAGGTATACCACCTCAACAGATGTGTCAACTTGACAATTTGGATGGTCTATTGGTAAAGGGTTGCGACCGAGAAGATCTTGAGCAAACATTTCTTGTGTGCCATCGCCCCAATACAATATAGTTCCATCACTCTGAAGAGCCATTGAATAGTTGATACCTGCAGAGATAGATATAATATCTGTAAGAACCCCTGCCCCATCAGAACCTTTTACTTGCACAGGAGTTGTTCTTCTTTCAGTAGTACCATCACCAAGTTGTCCAGAATAGTTGTCTCCCCAAGCCCAAATAGTTCCATCGTTTTTTAATGCTAATATATGGTTATATCCAGCTTTTATTTCTTTAATATTTGTTAGGTTTGAAACTTTTAAAGGGATATTGCTATTAGCATTATCTCCAGAAGTTCCATTACCAAGTTGTCCGCTGCTACCGTCTCCCCAGACCCAGACGCTACCATCTTTTTTTAAAGCAACAGAAAACTGTGGTAGGCTTCCAGTCATATAACGGTTTGCTGATATACTAATAATATCTGTTAAGTTTTGAACCAAAACAGGCACATAAGAGTTATGTTCTTCCCCTGAAAAGCCGTTACCTAACTGCCCATATAAGTTTCCTCCCCAAGCGTAAACTTTTCCGTCTTTTGATAACGCAAGGGTATATTCTGAACCAGATGAAACAGAAACAATATCTAATAAATACCCTCTACCCATCACTCCTTTTACCTGTGTTGGTAGTAACCTTTTATCTTCGGTAGAGTTTATACCAAGTCGTCCAGAAGAGTTGTCTCCCCAAGTCCAAAGGGTGCCGTCCATCATAATAGCGGCAGAGTGTGCAGCGCCAGCAGATACTTGTGTTATACAAGAGAAATATTCTGTTCCGTCTGGTGACTTTACTTTTACTGCTCCTGCACTTTGTATAGTTGTTCCGTCTCCGAGTGCTCCTTTATTGTTGTTTCCCCAAGAGTATATTGTGCCATCATAACTAAGAGCAAGAGAATGGGAAATTCCAGCTGATATACTCACAATCCCTAAAAGTTTGTCATTATCTAAAGTTAAGACCTGCTTATCTGCCTCATTTTGAGAGGTATAGTTTATTCCAAGTTGCCCTAAATTGTTAAGACCGCTTGCCCAAACACTCGAATCATCTTTAAGTATTAAGTTGTATTGGGCGCCTGCAGATATTTGTGGTTTAGATTTAAAATCGTCTTTAATAAAATTGGCAACAACCGTCATATCTTCTTGAATTTGGATATTTGTTTCGTAGGCAGAAGAGTTAGAAACGTTATCACTCCAACCAGTAAAAGTGTATCGGTAGCCAGGCAGAACAGATATATTGACTAAACTACCTACCTCAAACTCGTGTTCTCCTTCAACTGGCATAAGAACTCCTGCATTAGGTGGGTCGCAGACCATAGTAAGTGTTGCTTTTTCTTCTGGTTTAAGTTGAAAGTTTGCCTTTACGTTCTTGTCCCTATCCATAAAAATAGTTACAGTGGTTTCGTTACCTGTAACATATCCAGACCAGTTCTCAAAGTTGTATCTTTCATCAGGTAAAGCAGTAATAAGAATATTTGAGTTAGGTCTACATTTTTTTATACCAGAAGGAACTGTTATCCCGCCGTTTGAAGGGATAGAAGATACTTCTAAAAGATATGAAGTAACATCAACCTTTATATTTTCAAGTTGTATAGGTATATTTGAGTTTGTTTCTCTTCCGTTACCTAACTGCCCTTTTATATTAAAACCCCATACCCAGAGTTGCCCGTCTTCATCTATTGCTATACTATGCCTTAAACCTGTAGATATCTGAACAATCTTTGGCAGGTCTGTTATTTTTATAGGAAAGTTGGTATCATTATTTGTTCCATCACCAAGTTGTCCGTAAGTATTATCCCCCCAAGCCCAGATATTGCCATCTTTATCCAGAGCAAGAGAATGTCTGCCTCCAGCCGATACCTGCCTTATATTTTTTAGATACCCAACCCCGTTTTCTCCTTTAACCTGTACTGGAACTAATCTATCAACCTCTGTTTTGTCGCCTAACTGCCCCTTTTTATTTGAACCCCAAGCCCAGACGCTACCGTCTGATTTTACTGCTAAAGAGTGGTCTCCTAAAAGCCCAGTACCTCCAGCTGAGACACTTTTTATATTGGTAAGGTTAAATACTTTTACTGGAAGGTTGCTATAAATTGTGTTATTTATTCCAAGTTGCCCCCATATATTGTTACCCCAAGCCAATACTTCTCCATTTGATTTTACCGCTAAAGTATGAGAATATCCGGCTGAGATACCTACTATATCTTTTAAAAACCCTACTTCTTCAACTCCAAGTGTCTGTTTAGGTGAATAAAAGTTTTGTCCTTGATATGTAGTTCCAAGCCCAAGTTGCCCTGAAGTGTTATCTCCCCAAGCCCAGACGCTACCGTCTGATTTTAAAGCAACAGTATGGTAACCGCCAGCTGATATTTCAAGAATGTTTGATACCTCTGAAACAAGAATAGGTTCTTCTATATAAGTTGATGTTGAGTTAATACCAACTTGTCCAAAAGTGTTATCTCCCCAAGCCCAAACGTTACCATTGTCTTTAAGTGCTACAGAATGAGAATTCCCAGCTGATACTTTTTTAACTTCCTCTAACACAGAGTAGGAGATAGGAGTGTTAGAGGTTATACGAGTTTTGTTACCTAACTGCCCAGAAGTGTTGTCTCCCCAAGTCCAAACAGTGCCTTCGTCTTGCAAAAAGATTGTAAAGTTCTCCCCACCGTCTATATTCATTGAAGGAATAAACGGGTCGGGAATAAAATGGGCTGTAATGGTCTTGTTTTGATTTATAAGAACGCTTGTTGAAGAAGAGTTGGGCTCATTAACACAGCCTTCCCAATGAGAGAAGATGTATCTGTAGGAAGGGGTTGAGTTAATATCTACCAATGTGTCTTCTGGATAGGTATAAGTTTGTGGAGAAGGAAAAACTCTTCCTGAGCCAATAGGTGGCAAAATTGTAAGTGTATAGGTTGTAAGTTTTTCAAAGGTTGCTTTAACGCTTTTATTTTCGTCTAATCTAATAGTTATTGATTCACTATTTGGGGTATCAACCTCGCCCTCCCATTTTTTAAACCTATACCCATAAGAAGCGACCGCTTGAATATTAAACTCTTTATCTAAAAGATCGTGGTAATGGCCGGGTGAAGGTGATGTTGTGCCACCTTCTCCTGCAGATATAATTAACTCGTAAGTGTTAGGAAAACTTAAAGTAGGCGAAACCGACCAGATATCTTCTGCGTCGTGGGAACCACCTACTACCCAGATTTTGTTATTGAAAATGGTTGATGTATGCCCAAAACGAGGTGTCCATACCGACTCAGTAAAAGATAGTCGCCAGTTGGTGCCATCGTAAGAATACCAGACCTCATTTGAAGGTGTTGACCAGTTACCCAGCTCATCTTTAGTTTCTCCCCCAAATATCCAAATAAGCCCTTCATAAACAAGGGATGTATGGTTCTTTCTTGGCGACCATTCTGTTGATATTGTAGCTGGTGACCAGTTGATACCGTCTTCTGAGTACCATACGTCCCCTTTATCTTGAAAAACACCGTAGTACCCGCCAATAACCCAGAGTTTGTTATCAAATACCACAGCAGAATGTCCTTCTCGAGCTTGCCACTCGGCTGAGGGTGTCGCTTCTATCCAGTTGATACCATCTTCTGAATACCATACATCGTTAAATAATGTTCCGTATTTTTTGCCACCGATAACCCAGAGTTTATTGTCAAAAACTATACTGGCAAAACTGTTTCTTTTGCCCCAAGGCGCATTCTCAGTTACTCTTGTCCAATCTTTACCGTTGTCAGAAGACCAGACATCACTTAACCCCATATTAGTGTTGACATCAATACCTCCAAGAAGCCAAAGTTTGTTATTAAAAACAACCGTTTTTTGTCCGTATCTGGGTAGCCAACCAGCAGAACTAGTTTCTTGTATCCAGGTGGTTCCATCGGTAGAGGACCATACATCGTTTCTACCTGATAATGTATCTTTATCATACCCGCCAATAACCCAGAGTTTGTTTTTAAAATCAATTGTGGAATGGTGGTACCTGTTCCCCCAGTCGGTAGGTGTTTGTAATTCCCAAGGTAGGGTTATTGTGTAATCAACTTTAAAGTGGGCTTTAACCTGTCGAGGTCTATCCATAAGGATAGTTGCTGGGTTATCAGAAGGGGTTTCAATATCTCCAGACCAATGGCTAAACTTATGTCCGCCGTTAGGAATAGCAGTTATTGTAACGTTTGTCCCTTGATTATAAGAATAAGTGCCGGGTGAAGGGTCAGTGGTTCCTAAAGCAGAGTTTTCTACAGATATGTGTAAGTTGTAGGTGCGGGTGTAAGGGTCTATTGTAAAACTCTTCTCACCGCTCCAATTAGACACGTTTTTTCCAGCATCTACTGTTTGGACTGCCCAATAATATGTGCCAGCAGATAGACCTGTTAAAAGAAATTTCCTTGATTGGCTGGGGATATAACCGGGAGTTATAAAAGAGTTGCTTGGATTAACTATCTCTGTTGCACCTGAAGTTCTCCCTACCCTAACATTATAATATAATCCATCGGCTGGGGTTTCTGTATCACTACCTTTATCCCAAGAAAGAGTTATAGCCCCATCCTCCCAACCAGATGAAGAGGTAAGGTCTGTTGGAGGTGTAGGAGGGTTATTTTTGTCAATAATTAGATTTTCTTGAATACCTGTACAAATCTCGTTAGGGTTGCTGGTATTAATATATGTTTTTATACCTGATAAAAATATATCAAGGTCCCCGTCTGAATCGTAGTCGATAAGTGAAAGGGTGTTAAAAGTTTGGGGAAGCGTAAAATCAGATGAGTAAGAGATGTTAGGGAGTTCTGCATAAGCATTACTAAAATTATCCTGTATATTGTTAAGATATATATTTGTCTGGTTATAATAGCGCCCATCATTGCTTTGAGAGTAGATATCTTTACTCCTACCACAAACAATAAGGTCAAGGAGTCCATCGTTGTTTATATCTCCCCACATAAGAGAACCATAAGATAATGGTTCAAGATAGGTATCAATCAGAGAGAAAAGAGAGTTGCCGTTATTCTTATAAATAGCAGTATAGGGAGATAAATCTTCAAGTTGCCCTGATATAGCAAAATCAAGTAGCCCATCATTGTTATAGTCACCCCAAGAGATTGACGCCTGAGTTAAGGGCGGAATAATGTTTGATGTCTCAACAAAGATACCGTCACCTGTGTTCCTGTATAAAGATGTCTTATTTTTACCTGCAACAATAAAGTCAACCCATCCGTCGTTATCAAAATCAGCCCAAGAGATACTTCCTGAAGCATTTATAGGTTGAGAAACTACCTCAAAGTTATTATTTTTTAGGTTACGGTAAAGAAAAATCTTTTCTGTATCACCGCTTACGCTTACAGCTAAATCTGGTAACCCGTCGTTATCATAGTCAGCCCAACTTAAACTATTCACATTTTCAGTAGGTAACTCTACCCCTGTATCAGTAAAAGTGTTGTTCCCGTTGTTAGAATAGATTTTTGTTATATACCCTGTATTAGGAATATATCCGTGTATGGCTACATCAGGGAAGCCATCGTTATTATAGTCAGATACAGCAAGAAAACTATTGCCAAGTTGTGGAAGGTTCCCTGTAACACCTTCTTTAAAAGTTTTATCACCCTTGTTTATAAAAAGAAGGGTAGATACAACCGGCTCACCTGTTTTGTGGTTATACCCTGTTATAAGTAAGTCAGGTTTTCCATCATTGTTGAAGTCAGCCCAAACAGCCCCACCTTGTCTTACCTTCATCCCTTCAAAAAGGTCTTCCTTATCAATAAAAGTGCTTGCTTTAAGCCACACATACCAATTTGGTTGGGTTTCAACAGGCGCTTCAGTATATTCACAAAGGGTATCATCTCCTTTTTGTATACTAAAATGGTTTATTTCTCCTTCCCCGCCAATCTGTGAAATATGAAAAACCTGTAGGTACCAGGCAAGGTTTCCGTAATGAGCAAAGTCCGTAAGGTCTATAACAATACGGCTATTAAGAGGGTATTGGTTGCTATGAGGCAATGCCTCTTTAATCCATATAGGGTTTTGGATAGGATATTCAAGTAGGTCTTTATTGCCTGCCATAATATGAGAAGTCAGGTTTCTTCCTCTTGTATGGTTAATACCTATTGTAGCAAATAATTTGGGCTTATAATCTATTCTGTCAATCATAATAAGTGCGTCAGGGTCGCCATTCTTTTTTGAGAGAAAAAAGTCGTAAGCAATCCATATAAACCCTTTTGTTCCCATAGTTAGTTCTTCTACGCCCCAGTCGGTGCCCCATGAGTTGACAAGAAGGAAAGCGCCTTTTTTCTCTTTACCTTCAATAGAATCGTAATATGTTTTATTATCGTCATACCCTACAACAGTTAAGGCGTGCCCACCTCGATAATCATCGTTAGTGTTGGCATAAAAAACATTGTTATTTGTATAGT
Organism: bacterium; assembly: GCA_023230585.1. NCBI lineage: Bacteria > bacterium. The sequence goes on along the minus strand of JALNXB010000015.1, from coordinate 3,777 downwards.
TACCGTTTGGATAAACATCAAAATTGGAGTAGACAGGGGTACTAATAATAGCAACATTTCCTTCTGCAAGGTACTCCTTTAAAGCTTCTATACCTTCTGGAGTATCTACCTTTATTATGCCTGCTTGTTTGCCTCTCCACTTAAGACCGCGTTTCCAGACATCTTGGGTAGGCCATGCCTCCCAATCGTAATCTTCTGGGTTGTAAGGCATCTCTTCCCAACTGGCTATACCGTATTCACATATATAATCTGCTACAACAAAATGGTTAACAGCCATCCCACCAAAAGATTCGCTTCGTGGTGCAATATTATACCCCCAAGCAGGGCTGGCTACTTTTTCGGGTTCTGTTTTAGGGTCAGGGTTTTCCCACCCTCTTTCTTTTGCCTCTTGGTAGGTCTTCATATAGTAACAGGTAGAGTAAGCTGCACAACTACCTAAACTCCCTTGGTTTGTAACAACAGGTAGATGTGTAATGTTTGCAACATATGTAGGAAGTGGTGCTTTAGTAAGACGTTGAGGTTTTGTTATGGTGAACATTTTAGGTAAGATACGGGCTTTCTCTTCAGAAGTCATCGGGCGAAGGCCTGTTTTATGTGGGGAAGCGCTTATCAAAGTCGAAAAGATGATCGATAATAGAACGATGATTATGGAAAAGTGTCTATTTTTCATTGACAGGTCTCCTTGTAGAATTTTGTAGAATATTTCACAAATTTTAACTACCTTATTATATCTCTTAGAGGTGGAAAAGACAATTTTTAATTGGTTTTACTTTGGAAAATTTTTATAAAAACTTATGAGAAATTCTTTTTGAACTTTTAACAATCTATAGTATAATAAATCTTTTACATTCCAGTTTTTTAAACCCAAACCAATTTCAGAGGTAATATGAGCCACGCAATTTTGAGCATATCGGGCCTAATTTTAGCTATAGTAATAGGTGTTTTGACAAAAGTCAATATAGGTCTTATCGCTATAGGGTTAGCTTTTATAGTAGGGTTTATTATAAAAATTGACTTAAAAACTATTGTTTTAGGGTGGCCAACAAGTCTGTTTATGATGCTTTTTGGTATGAACCTTCTGTTTAGTATAGCGGCTTCCAACGGTACGCTAAAAAGGATTGTTGAGAAATCTTCAAACGCATTAAAAGGACATATAAGATTTTTACCTCTTTTACTGTTTCTTACGACTGCTGTAATTGCTGCTCTTGGTCCTGGGAATATAGCCATGGTTGCAATGATGACTCCTCTTGCTTTAGCAATGGCAAAAGAAGAAAAAATATCTCTTCTTATGGTTTCAATAATGGTTATACTTGGAGCAAATGCTGGGGGCTTGTCTCCTTTGGCACCAACTGGCATTATTGCTAGTGAGCTTGCCACAAAAGAAGGTTTACAGATTTCTATGACTCTTTTTAGAGATATGTTTATAGTTTCTACTTTTTTTGGGATACTAACTTATATTGTAATGAAAGGATACAAAATTCCTCGTAATATGGTGGTCAATGCAAAACTTTCTCCACCTTTAACAAGACAGCAAAAAACAACTGTTGTGGTTATTTTTATTGCAATAATAACTATTATTTTTGGTGGTAATATTGCCTTGACTGCTTTTTTAGCTTCAGGATGCCTTTTAATTTTGAGAGTAACAACAGAGCAAGAAGCCCTTGCTCAAGTACCTTGGTCGGCTATACTTCTTATATGTGGAGTGGCTTTAATGATAAATCTTGTTAATAGCACTGAAGGAATGACAATAATAGTAGAAACGTTAGGAAAACTAACCAATGAAAAAACAGCAGCACCAACAATGTCTTTTCTTAGTAGTTTAATGTCTCTATTCTCCAGTTCTTCAGGAGTTGTAATGCCCACGCTTATTCCAACAGTACAAGGAGTTGCAACACAAGCAGGGGGAGCCGTAAGACCAGAACCTCTTATATCTGCTATAGTTATTGGTTCTCATCTTGTTTCTATTTCTCCATTTTCTACTCTTGGAGCTCTTGCTATAGCTTCTGCAGGGTACGGCTCTGAAAAAGATACGCTTTTTTCTAAACTTCTTCTTTCTGCATTTTTATACCTGGTCATTGGAGCAATAGTTAGTTACTTTATTGTGTTCTTGTATTAAAAGCAGAAAACATATTACCAAAGTTTACAGTTTAACTCAGGTTGACTATAGCGGATAAACCTCACTCAGACTACCCCAAGAGGAGAGGGAAACGCTTAATCAGTTAAAAGAAGTGGGGTAAAGGAGAAAAAATGAGTAATAATCTTAAAGGAAATATGATAATAGCTCAAAGTGGAGGACCAACTGTTGTTATAAACCAGAGTCTTGTTGGAGCTGTTATTGAAGCGAAAAAACATAAACAGATAAAACAAATTTACGGTTCATTAAACGGAATTGATGGAATCTTGAAAGAGAGGTTTATAGATTTAAAAAAAGAAAATCTTGCTATCCTAAAAAAAGTTGCTTTTACTCCCTGCGCCGCTCTCGGCAGTGTAAGAAAAAAACCTACCAGTGAAGATTGTGTGGAAATATTTAAGATACTACAAAAATATGATATAAGGTACTTTTTTTATATAGGTGGTAATGACTCAGCAGAAACAGCAAATATATTGAATGAGAATGCTAAGAAAGAGGGATACGAATTTAGATGTTTCCATATCCCAAAAACAATAGATAACGACCTTCGTGAAAACGACCATACTCCTGGCTATGGAAGTGCAGCTAAATTTGTTGCTATGGCTGTTATGGGAAACAATCTGGACAACAAATCTTTGCCGGGTGTTAAGATAGATGTTATTATGGGAAGACACGCTGGATTTTTGGTTGCGGCTGCTGCCCTTGGTAAAAAGAGAGATGAAGACGGTCCACATCTTATATATTTTCCTGAAAAACCTTTTAGTAAAGAAGCCTTCCTTGGAGACGTTGAAAAGGTATATTCTAAATATGGAAGATGCCTTGTTGCAGTATCAGAAGGTATTTCAAATAAAGAAGGCGAGCCGATTATCTCTCAATTTATTAATGAGACTGATACCCACGGGAATGTTCAACTTAGCGGTACAGGGGCATTAGGAGATCTACTTTCTGAATTGGTGAAAACAAAACTAAATATAGGTAGAGTTAGGGCAGATACATTCGGTTATCTACAGAGATCTTTCCCAGGTATATATTCTGAAGTTGACGCTAAGGAAGCTTATGAAGTAGGAGAGATAGCAGTTAAAAAAGCGGTATTAGAAGGTTTGGATGGTTCTATAGCCATCAAGAGAAAACAAGTAAAGAGTTACTCCGTTTTTTATGAACCTGTTCCGTTAAATAAAGTAGCAAAACATACCCGTTCTATGCCATCTAAATTTATTAATAGGGCGGGCAATTATGTTACTCAGTCTTTTATAGATTACGCACTACCTCTTATTGGCAAGCTTCCTGAGGTGGAGTTCTTAAAAGGTGTTCCTGTAGATAATAAAAAATAACTGGTACAGAGTTGCAAGGTTAAAAACATAAAAGAAAAGCGTAAAGCAAAATCACCTCCTCCTACGCTACAATACAAGCTTCGGCGGATAAGTTCCTCTCTTTACAAAGCAAGCTCCCCCAATGAGAGAGGTGAGTTGGGTGGAAATGCCACTCTTTCGACTCCTGAAGCCCCAATCTGTCACCTTGAACTTGTTTCAGAATCTCTAATGTAACCTCAAAAAGAAGTAGTAAAAAACGAGATTCCGGATCAAGTCCGGAATGACAATCGTTCCTTATTTGCCTCTCCTCTTGGGTCTTGTCCCGACAGTATTTCT
>JALNXB010000014.1 GCA_023230585.1 bacterium | reverse complement strand
TTATAGCCGTGTCTTTCATGTTTAGTGTCATAACCTTATATTATGACCCATTTTTTCTTTAGGCTCAATCTGTATTTGAAACCGAGCCCTCTTTCAGGCTCATTTTGTATTATAAAAGACTCACTCTTTATTATCAAGTTTTCCATCAATTACAATAGGTGTTTTTCTCAAAGAGATATTGTAAGTGGAAGGTGGATTTATTCTTTGTGATGAAGAAGCGCCAGAAGTGTTATCAATCTTATAATATTTACCGATATCACTCTTTTTTCTATCTATAGGCCAAGTTGCACGTAAAGGACTTTTATATACCCCTATCGTATCCATTGTTAATGGTTCACATCCAGTATAACCGATGACTGAAGCGCCTGTTCTTAACCTAAAATCGGCTTCCTCTCTATTTATAAAGAGTGGGTTTATACCATCCCAATTATTTTTAAAATAGGTTGTTGCTTGAACACCTCTCGATATGGCTATAAATCTGCCACCAGTGTTCACGTTTCTCTCTATAATACTGCCCTGAATCTCTCCCCATACAGATGGTTCTTTTTCTATCATCCCTACCAAAGGCGGGTATCTATAGTTCCAGGGCGGTTGTTTATAGTTTACACTTTTAAGTCTTAAGGCAAGTTGCCCCACCATCCTTACATTTGGACCTTTCTCTATATCACCGTCTTTACACAATATTGAGGATCTATCTCCTTGGGATATGCTTCTACCACTTCCGTCAATAAAATAGTTGTTTGTAAGATAGTTACCTGGTTGAGTACTTGATATACCGTTAGGAAACCTGTAATAAATGTTTTTATCTATAACTATGCCTGCGTTTATTGCGTCAAGATGTATTGAGTTTAACCCGTGAGAAAGATTGGGCGAAGAATGGGTGCTTATATGGTGAAAATAGTTGTTCCTTATAATTATTCCTCTACTCATAAAATACCAAGGTTCTCCATAAATATACATAGCACCTATCTCTCTACCCTCATGAGGACCGTCGTGGAGTTCGTTGAACTCTATTATATGGTCGTTAGCATTAAAGTATATTAACTGGTGTGGAGCGTCATATATAAGGTTACGAGAAATTCTCTGCCCAATCCCGTCAATACTTACCCCTTGACAGTAACCACCGTCGAACCTATTAAAACGGTATATATGGTTATTTTCTACAAGATGGTTTGAAGGAATAAGTTTTATTCTGTCGCCACCGTTAAGAGATATTCCCCCTTCACCTGTATCATATATATCACAACCGATAACAGCGTGGTTCCATCCCCCCGCTATCCTAACAGCCCATTGTCCTGTGTTTCTAATGGTAGAGGAAGCTATAAGATTGTTTTTACCGCCAGAAATTTCAAAACCGTGAGACCTACCTCCTTCAATTGTTAACCCGAAAAACGAAATATAAGAAGCGTTCTTTAGTTGTATAAGAGGCGTCTCAAAGGTTGTTCCTACCACTTCATCGGTTCTTTTTAGTTTTTTAGGAGGATAAAAGTAGAGTTTCCCCTGCTTTCTATCTAAATACCATTCGCCTGGTGTATCAATTTCGCTTAAAAGGTTGTAAGCAAAATAAGGATGTTTAGCTGCTATACGTGCTCCTCTATGACCTGGGTCAGGCCGATTAAATCTTGGGTCTTCTTCTACATACATTATCTTTTTTTCCGTATCAATAGAAGAAACTTTTAAATGTTTAATAGCGTACGGTGTCTGAACGCCCATATACCCTTTAAGCCATATCTCGTCTTCTTCTTTCCATCGGGCAGGTCTATCTTCTGAATAAATAAATTTTCCTTTCTGGTAAGGGACTTTACGAAATTCATAGTCCCCTTTTGGGTCAACAAGTGCAGCTACTCTAAGCCAACTATCATTAGGCCAACGAGCAAGATGCATAATTTCCCCATTATAAATAAGTTCCATTGCGGATAGATTGGTAGGACCAAAACCTCTGTTTAGAAGTGTACCGTAGTCGTCTATTCCTTGAGATTTCAAATCAGCAACCCATACCTCTTTTCTTGCTTCTTCAGGAAGCCGTTTTAATATCTCTGGCTGTTTAAGAGGCATAAAATTAGTAATTTTTATGCCACCTACAATTTTTACATTCTCGTTTGGATAACTTCTGTAAACAATAGGAGAATCCTCAGTACCAGAATCTTCTTGACTAAAAACGATAGGTTCTTGAAGAAAATAAGTGCCTTCCCTAAAAAATATGGATATACCACCTTTGTGCGTACCTTTCTTTTTTGTTGCTCTTACTTCTTCCTGTGCTCTCGAAATGGTTCTAAATGGACTATTCTTTGTCCCTCGGTTAGAATCTTTCCCAGAAGGAGAAATATAAAAATTAAGTGTAGATTTGTTAATCCGTTCAATATACTCATCTTGCCTACTTTTCTCCTCAGTTCCATCTTTTAATCCTTCTATCTCTTCCAATCTATCTCTTAAATCTAGTCTGTATCCATCGTTTGGAAAAGAAGATGCTTCTTCTGCTATTAACCTGTTAATATATACCTGCCTTGCTTGAGAATATTTTTTTTCTTCTCTGTACGTATCTCCAATTTTTAAGTAAGCAGTAAATATATGGTGTTTTAAAGCGCCTTCGGTGTTTTTTACCTGTTCGAGAAGTTCTCTTGCCTTCTTATAGTTTTTCTGGCTTAAATATACCTCTGCCTCTTGGAATAGACCGTATATCTTATAAAAAGGGTTGAGTTGCTGAATTTCAAAAAACTCTTTATATGTCTTATGAGTGTTCTGGTAATCTTTTTCAAGCCTGTAACTTTCTGCAATATTAAGTAAAGCCATCTCAACTCCATCACCTAAAAAACCTTTAATTTTTTTATACTCTTCCCGTGCTTTATTAAAATCACCTTTTTTAAGTAGAGAGTCGGCTTTTAAAAACATCTCTTCTCGTGAAACTATTATCTCTTCTGGTTTAAGAACTCTGTTGTATATGACAACTTCATCTATATCAAGTTTTGTTGAACCTACTCCGTGCCCTGAATACCCAATCACAAAAGGTGTGTTAGTTGGTACGTATTCTCCTTTAAATCTTTCAGTTTTAATATGCGCCCTCTTTTCATCCCTCATAACAATATTACTTTTTGCTAATTTTCCGTTAAGATAGATATTCATTTCAGAGCCGTCAAAAGTAACAACAAGATGTTGCCAGATATTGTCAGAAAAAGAGAGTGAAGTAGAAATTATAGTAGCGCCAAGAGGTTGACCAACTTCAAAACTAAGAGTCATCGATTGCTCGTATGATGTTAATATTCTCCACCCTTTAGAAAAACCTGAAACTGAAAGAATTGTGCCATTTTTCCTTTTACTTGCAGGTAGTATACTGCCGGGTCCTTGTCTTCTAAACCATACTTCTGCTGTAAATTGGTTATTCTGTATATTAAAAGGTTCTCCTCTGTAAAACCCTCTATCAAGGCGTACCGCATTTTTTTCTTGCCATCGACCTTCGATTACTTGAAGGTCATCAAAAACTTCTTTAGTTGTTGGGTCTGTATAAGGAACGTAGGTTAGGTTCTTTTGATTTTTACTTAAATCGTATACAATATTTTTACTCTCTTTTACATTCTCAAATGTATAGTATCTGGCAACGCTTGGATCTTGCTTTAAAGATTCTCTCTTTTTTATCCATTGGCTATAATCTTGACTTTGAGCAGTAAAAGAAAAAATCAATATCACATATATACAATTAAGAATTTTTTTCATCAGAACCTCCTTGGCTGGTAAGACGTTCTGCCAAATTTGGCTATACTTTAAGTAGTAGTTGCGAAAATATATCTGCCGAAACCAACCTACGCTAAACTACAAGCCTCGGCAAGTATACCTTGGCGTAGGTTGAAACACTTTGTGTGACTGCGACAGTGACAAGTATGAGTAGTTTTATTCCCCTTAAAATATTGCTTAAAAATTTATCTTAATATTATTAATGCTCAGAAAGATGTATGAGAATTTTAAGTAACTATTAATAGTTTAAGTTCAAAATCTTGCATAATACATTGCGTTGAATCACAATTTAACTATTTAAATTTTAATACTCCAGCGTTATCTACCCGCCAAATACTACCACCTGTTGCTACCCAAGCAAACCATCCGTCTCTCATACAACTACCCAGGTTAAACCTAACAGTATTATTATTTTTAAGGTTTATATTTAAAAGAGAAAGAGGAAGTTTCCACTCTGCAGTCCAATGATTGGTCTCTTTGTCAATAAGTACCGATTTGTATTCTATATTTTCTTGAAGTTTTTTTATTCTATCGGCTGGTATACTAAAGATATTGTGTGCAACAAAAGTCCCATCAGGTCTTCCTGTAAACACATATAATGGTCCTGTTGGAACACCTTCTTGCCACCACCATGTATCTTGACCTATTACCCCCTCTATGCCAAATTCATGAGAAACATAAGGGTTGGTTTTAGGAAACCCTTCTTTCCAGGGGTCAGGCATATACTCTACCCCTAAATAGATGTTATCATCATCGTAAGTTACCCATAAAGAGGCAGCAGGGACTTCCCTTTTTGTGCCTTTACTATGTTCTTCTACAACAAGTATGGCTCTGCTTTTATCAAGCCCAAACCACTCTTCTTTATTAAGAATACCGTCAATTTTTATAGGGTTTGTCCGTTTTACTACCTCGTACTCTTGCTCTCTGCTAATCCTTTTTAACGGTGGAAACTTTGCAGAAGCGTCTTCAACAGGCGGTTTCCAGTTTGGGTTATAATATTTTCCTGCTGGGGATTTTTTTACTGGCCAAGTTGCTCTCAACTCGTCTTTATACAAACCTATCTCCTCAAAAGGAATAGGGGTATATTCTGTTTCCCCATAGACAGGTGAACCTGTTCTTATAGTGAAATTTAGAGCATCTATATCTTTAAAAAATACTACACCTTTTTCAAAATTATTCTTTACGCTGTTATCGGTATAATTAAAACTTCCTGCAATCCTCATTATATCAGACACATTAGAAAAAATATTCTCTTGGATAATAACGTTCTTTGGTTCTCCGTAAGGTTTAATTTTTAGAAAATCTCTTGTTTGAGGGTACCTACTATCCCACGGCGGTTGACGGTAAGAAACTGTGTTAAGAAGATTTGCCCACCTTTGTACGCTTCTGTCTTGCCTAAGAAGGTAGGTTCTATTAGACTGCGCTATCCCTATATTACAATCTGTAAAAATATTATTTTTGATTTGTGTGTCTGGTCCGTGAGTAAACATTGCCCTTTCTGTGCAACGGTAAAAAATATTTCCTTCCATTGTCATACCACCATTTAGAGCATCTATATATAGACCCGTCACTTGATGTGTTTTTAAAGGTGAAGAATGTTCAGTTATGTTATGTATAAAATTATATCTCATAACATTACCACGATTCATAAGATACCAAGGAGCTCCGTAAGAGTATATTGCCCCGCCGTCTCTGGCTTCGTTCATAACGTCGTATATTTCATTATATTCCACTACTTGATTATTTCCACTAAAAGGGATAGCAATATAGGAAGAATCGTGCATAAGATTATGAGAAACCCTATTCCCAACGCCTGAAATTCCTATACCATACTTTCCGCCAGCATGAGAAAATCTGCTAAATCTGTATATATGGTTGTTTTCTATATAATGTCCTGATGGTAAAAGTTTCTCCCGGTTACCACCAGTAACGTTTAATCCTCCCTCGCCAGTATCATATATATCGCAACCAACTACGCCGTTCCTTTCTCCTTGATTTATTATGACTGCTAAAGTTCCAGTATTTCTTATGGTAGAACCAGCTATAAGGGTGTTTGTGCAGTTGTTAAGAGTAAAACCGTTGTGCCAAGTACATTCAAATGTTAAATTAAAAAAGATTATATTAGAAACATTTTGTAACTCTACAATTGGTTCGTTTAAAGTAGAAACAATAATTTCACTTCTTTCAATTCTATCAGGCGGATAAAAATATAGTTTACCGTCTTCTCTATCTATATAAAATTCTTCTGGCTTTGAAATCTCAGAAAGTATGTTATAAAAATAGTATGGAGTATCTTTAACAACAGGCATATCATAAGCAAGATAACTTTTTGCTTGCCTTACATCTGGGGCAAGGTTGATTATTTTGTTGTTTGTATCTATATCTGTTACCGAAGTATGAACCTTGTCCCAGGGCCACATAAAATATCCTGCTACCCATATATTCTTCTCTTCAGTCCACCGTGTAGGTCTATCTCCTGAATACTTAAATCGTCCTTTCTGAAAAAAATAGTTGTTTGTCTTCCCATCACCCTCTGGAGTAGCAAGATCCGATACCCGTTCCCAACCTTCGTCAGGCCAACGAGATATTTGCATAGGTCTGGTATTATAAAAAAGTTCCATAGCAGATACAGTATAAGGGGAATGTGAATGACCTCTGTTTATAAATTTTCCATAATCGTTTATACCTGCTTCTTTAAGGTCTGCTACCCATACCTTAGTTTTTGATTCTTTGGGTAACTGTCTTATTATTTTAGGGTCCTTAAGAGGTTTAAAATTTGCAACCTGTTTACCACCAATAATTCGCACTTCTTCACCCGGATAACTTCTATACACAACTGGTGCCCCTTCCTCACCTGAATCTTTTTCATTAAATTTTAACCCTTCAGTTATAAAATATTTTCCACCACGTAAATATACTCCAATACCGCCTTGAGGGATACCTTTATTCTTTTTAATAGATTGTATTTCTTCTTGTGCTCTTTTAATTGTTTGGAATGGAGATTCTTTTGTCCCTTTGTTTGTATCTTTACCTTTTAGGGAAACATATATATTATATTTTGAACTATTGACACGTTCTGCCCGTTTTTCTCTGATACTCTTTTCTACTACTCCATCTCTCAACCCTTCTATATTATCTAAACGGTCAACAAGGTTTAACCTATTGTTCTCATTAGGGTAAGAGTTTTTATCTTCTTGCTTTAACAAATTTTCGTATATACGGCGAGATTGTGCATATTTTCTCTCAAATCGGTAGGTATCTCCTGTATACATCTCTGCTTTAAATACCTGGTCTTTAGAAACACCTTTTGTTTTTATTATATCTGAATATATCTTGCGTGCTGATGTGTAATTATTCTCTTCAAGATAAAGATTTGCCTGTGTAAAAAGGGAGTATATTCGGTAATTTAGAGATAGGTTAGGTGTTTTTAGGATTTCGTTATAGATCTGGTGTGCAAGAGGGTACTTTTTTTCTAACCGGTAAGTTTCTGCTATATTAAATAAGGATAGTTGGGTAGCATAATTGAGGTCTTTATATTCTTTGATTTTAAGATACTCTTTTCTGGCTGAGTTATAGTCACGGGAGTTGAGGTATTTGTCTGCTATTCGTAAACTTTTTTCAATCTCAGGTACCACTTCTGTTGATTCTGCCCACCCTCCTGTTTTAAGGATATTGACAGAAAAAAAGAGTACCATAACCAACAAACAACTTATTTTTCTTTTCATTAAACTCTCCTATATATAATATTTGAGAAACCTAAAAGTTAAATTTTCATTAAAACTTTATCATATCTTCTTACATTTTTCAAGTTCATATAGTACGTTAAAAGAATTTACATAACGTGGTAAGGTGTAATTATACATTTTGATAAGAAACATCCTTGTGATAAAATAGAAGTATAAAAACAACCTATTTGACTAAGCAGGTAATTGCAAGGGAGGAATTATGGAGAAAAGATATTTAGACTATCTTAAAAGAAGGTTGGATGCTTTAGATTATGAGAAACTTATTGGTATTGATAATAAAAAACTACATATCTTTATTGCTGATTCTGTTGAGTTATGCGAGCCCGACTCTGTTAAAATAATTACCGATTCTAAGGAAGATATTGATTATGTTAGAAAGATGGCTTTAGAAACAAAAGAAGAAAACCCTTTAGAGATGGAAAACCATACTATACATTTTGATGGGATGGAAGACCAAGGTAGAGATAGAGAAGTCACAAAATATCTTGTACCTGAAAATGATTCTTTAAGTAAAACATTAAACCAGATAGAAAGAGAGGAAGGGTTAAGAGAGGTTAAATCTCTGTTAAAAGGTAGTATGAAAGGTCGTATTATGGTAGTACGGCTTATGACTTTAGGTCCAAATAATTCTGAATTTAGTGTCCCTTGCGTTGAATGTACAGACTCTTTTTATGTAGCTCATAGTTTAACACTTCTATATAGAAACGGGTACGAAGAGTTTAAACGGCTCGGTAATAACACTGAATTTTTTGCTATTCTGCATGCCTGCGGAAAATTGGATGAAAGAATGGTAAGTTCTGAGCCTGATAAGAAAAGAATTTATATTGACCATACAAGAGATACTGTTTATAGTGTAAACACCCAATATGCTGGAAACACAGTAGGATTAAAAAAACTTGCTTTAAGGTTGACTATAAGAAAAGCTGATAGAGAAAAGTGGTTGGCTGAACATATGTTTCTTATGGGTGTTAAAGGTAAAAACGGTCGTAAATCGTATTTTGCAGGTGCTTTCCCGAGCGCTTGTGGCAAAACATCTACTGCTATGTTACCTGGAGAAACGATTGTAGGAGATGATATTGCTTATTTTCGTGCTATTAATGGAAAATGTATGGCAGTAAATGCTGAGTCAGGAATTTTTGGGATTATACAGAATGTTAATGTTAAAGATGACCCTGCTATTTGGAAAGCGCTCCATACCCCTTACGAAGTTATTTTTTCTAATATCTTGATAAATAACGGTAAACCGTACTGGCTTGGGATGGGAGAAGAAATTCCTAATGAAGGAGAAAACTTTTCAGGCAAATGGTATAAAGGTAAAAAAGATAATAAGGGTGCAGAGATACCACCAGCCCATAAAAATGCACGATACACAATTATGCTTAACTCTTTGAACAATTACAATACTGAACTTAATAACCCTAATGGTGTTGAACTATCTGCAATTATTTATGGTGGTAGAGATGCTAAAGCAGCACTACCTGTTCAACAGAGTTTTGGTTGGGAACATGGGATTATTGCTTATGGTGCTTCTCTTGAAACAGAAACAACTTTTGCTATCATAGGAAAAGAAGGGGTTCCTGAGATTAATCTTATGAGTATACAAGACTTTGTGTCTATACCTCTTGGAAAATATATTGAAAATAACCTCGATTTTGGTAAAAGGTTGAACCAGGCACCAGCTATATTCGGAGTAAACTATTTCCTCAAAAATAAAGAAGGAAAGTATGTAAATGAAATTAAGGATAAACATATCTGGATAAAATGGATGGAGTTAAGGGTCCACAATGAAGTTGATGCCATCGAAATTCCTACTGGGTTAATACCTAAATATGAAGACCTTACTACCCTTTTTAAAGAGGTTGCAGGTAAAGATTATAGTAAGGAAGATTACATACAGCAGTTTACTTTGAGGGTTCCAGAAAATATTGCAAGATTAGAGAGGGTCATAAAGTTTCACAATGAAGAGGTTAAAGATGCTCCTCCAATTCTTTTTCAAATTTTAGCAGAACAGAAACAACGGTTACTGGAATTTCAGAAGAAGTATGGAGACTATGTTTCCCCTGAGAAACTTGTCTGATAAAAAACATTCCGAAGGGCTGTTAGCGAAAGGCTTGAACTTTTTGTTAACAGCCCCCCTCACCTTGCATCCTCTCCCCCAGAGGAGAGGCAAATAAAGAAAAGACAAAGGCAGGGTTACTGAAACAAGTTCAGGATGGTAAATTAAGCAACAGAAGGCAAGAATACCATCAAAAATACATATTGCTGACAAGAAGATAATCAAAATCTTTTACAATTTCGTTTGTTTTTATATGAAGAACTCTCGATGCAATCTCTTCGCTCAGTTTTAGGCGTTCTTTAGATATCAGCATCTCTCTTGCGCCTTGGAGTGAACCATTGCCAATCTTAATAATCTTTCTTTCGTCAACATCGGGGATTAACCCTATCTTTTTTCCGTTTGTTATATTGACATAATTCCCGAATCCACCAGAAAGATATATTTTATCAATATCTTCAAGTTTAGCAGGATAATAATCAAGGAGTATCTCCCATCCAGTTTTTATTGCAGATTTTGATGTTATCAACTTAAATATATCATCCTGAGTCAATCTTAAATCTTCTGTTATATAAAAGTCTTTTTTTATTCTTGCGTTTTTACTCATTATATTTTTATCAAGAAATTCTGCAAGAAGGTCTATTAAACCTGACCCACACACCCCAACTGGCTTTTTATTTCCTATTGTTGTATACCCTACCCTGCCATCATAGATAGAAATTTCTTTTATAGCCCCTTCAATACCTCCCAACCCGCAACTTACAGAAGCGCCTTCAAAAGCGCCCCCTGCAGCACAAGAAGCAGAAATCATGCGTTTCTTGTTACCTAAAACAATTTCACCATTTGTTCCTATATCAATAATTAAGGAAAGAGCATCTTTATTATACATCCCTGAAACAAGAATATCAGCCACTACATCTGAACCTATATGACCTCCAATAAGGGCTCCTCCATAAATAGTTGCAACCTTATTAATATCAAGCCCTACTTGGGAAGGAGTAGAAACAATTGAACTAGTGTCAGGTGCTTCATAAGGTATAACACCGAGGGAAGATATATCCAGCCCAAAAAAGATGTTTCTCATTGTAGGGTTTCCCACCAGAACTACCTGATAAATATATTGGGAGATATTTTTTCCTTCCTCTTTTGAAAACTCTTTTATCGATGTATTGACAAAATCTACCACCAAGTTTTTGAGAGTTAAAAGGTGGGTTGTCTGTTCTTTCTTAGAAAGATACTTCCCATTACTCTTATTATCAACAAGGGTATATTCTATTCTTGAAATAACATCGTTTCCATAAGATATCTGTGGGTTGGAGTTTGCATAAGTTTTAATAACTTTGCCCGTCTCCATATCAACAAGGTCGATAACAATAGTTGTTGTTCCAATATCAATTGCCAGACCATAAATCTTGCCTTTGAAGGTATCAACCATTGTTTCGCCTTTAAAGACGTAACCATTCTTTTGGAAGTATGATGGAGATAAAGATAACTGGCTATCAAATTTGGATTGCAAGATTTCGTATTTACCAGAATTTTTAATATACAATAGTATATCTGATTTATCGCTTATAACTTTCGCTTGACAAGCAAGCCGCTCTTTTTCTTTAAGATTGAAAGATTTTTCAATTAAGGTTAATTCGTTTAGGTTCTCTTCACCTTCAGATACTCTTACTATACATTTTCCGCAGATACCTGTGCCATTACAGTCAGCACTAATTTGTATTTCAGCCATTCGAGCAAAATCAAGTAAGGTTAAACCTTTCTCTACCTTTAAAACAGATTTGTCGTTCTTGAATTGCGGAAATTTTACAGTTGCCATTATTCTTTTTCAAAATTTGTAATCCAGCCATCAAAAAAATTCTTAAAATGTTCTTTATCCATCTCAGCATCAGAAAAAAATTGTGATTCTTTTTTAGTAAAAGAGTATCTATAACAGGAACAATACTCTATAATTAGGTTATATGCTTCTGTTATTTTTTTGAATGTTTCGGAAAGTTCTTCTGTTGCCCCTACGGGGTTTCTATCAGGATGGTATTTTAAGGAGAGGGTTCTATACGCATCTCTTATCTCTTTTAATGAAGCTGTCTCGCCTAACCCTAAAAGTTTCCTTGCCTGATCTATCTCTTTAAATTCCATATTTAACCAACGTTTCTTTGTGATATTTTTTCTGCAACCTGTTGGGCAGCCAAAACAATGGGATACATAACAGGAGAACTTGTTAGGTAAGGATGTGTAGCAACCTGTAGTGTTTCCATTTCAGTACAAGACATTCTTTTCTGTATAGCCAACCCGATAATATTTATCATCTGAGCACAAGACATACCACAACTTACCTGCCCACCAAGTATAATTCCTGACTGCATAGAAAAGATAAGTTTCATTTTACCTTTACTAACACCAGGTAAAGAAGCAGGATGTTTGTCCACTCCATCAACGCTTCCAACCATAATCTCGAAATTTTCTGCCCTTGCGGTCTTTTCTGTCAACCCTGCAGAACCTAAAACAAGACCATCTACATATGTGGAATATATTGCAATAGTACCTTTATTTTCGCGTACAACTTTTATTTTATAAAGATTAGAGCCAGCAACTCTTGCCTCAGCGGTAGCTGTGGAAGCAAGCATTACAACCATAGCTTTCCTTGTATAAAAATCCTTTTTACAAGCACAGTCACCTATCGCAAAAACGTTTGAATCGAGGGTTGTTCTCATATATTCGTCTGTTAGAACACCACCACAGTGTCCAAGTTCCAGTCCTGCGTCAACAGCCAATTTAACATTAGGTTTAGCACCCACCCCCAATATAATTCCATCTACTGGTATCTCTCTACCATCAGCAAACTTAACCTTTTCAACCTTATCTTCACCTATAATCTCTTGCACCTGAGTGTTTAGCATTATATCCACTCCTTTGTTACGAAGTTTTTCTTCTGCCATAACAGAAAACTCAGGGTCAAAAGAGTTGTAAAGAAGGTTCGGAAGTAGTTCAACCAGTGTTACCTTAATACCATTTAAGTTTGATACCTCATCCGCAAACTCAACCCCAATAAATCCGCCACCTATAACAAGAACGTTTTTACAATTTTTAATCTTTTCAACAACATCGTTTAGGTAGTTCAACTCTTTCTTTATCTGATAGACTCCCTCTTTTTCAATTCCTTTAATTGGTAAGTTTACAGGAACTGAACCAATAGCCAATACAAGTTTTTCGTAAAAATATTTATCCCCTTTAGCAGTTTCTATGTTTTTTTCATTCCTATCTATTTTGATAACAGTATCAACAACAACATTTATACCACTATTTTGTAAAAAATCTGTACCAAGTTTGTTTTCATCAGGATTATGTAAACTTGAAAACATATAAGGAATCCCACAAGGTATAACCCCATCTTTAATATCTTTAAAAACGGTAACACTTTTTGATGGATAATGTTTTTTTGCAGTTGTTGCGCACACTATACCAGCAGGACCAGCTCCAACGATAAGAATATCTGTCTTTTTTTCCATTGTTCCCCCTAAAGCAGGTTCTATTTGCCAAATTTAACTCTTTGACGTTTTATAAGTCACTTTTTACAATTTTACAACTTTTCCCACTTCAATTCCAATAAAATTTTCTCTGTACTCTTTAAAAAATACTTCTTCTGCCTTATCTCCAGAACAATGGGTAGGTGCAACGTTCTCCACCCCCATACTCTTAAATTCTTCTGCTAAAAACTGTATCTCCCTTATATCTTTTCCACTTAGATGAAACCCGCCCATTACAAGGTATATACTTTTTGTACCAAAATGTTCTCTTACTTTTTCTACTACATTTAAAATACCATAGTGGGCACAACCTGTTATAATTGATATACCTTTATCAGTTTTTATAATAATAGACTGTTCAGGCATTGGTTTCCCTTTATATTCTCCAATTATTTCGCCAGTAGTAAAAATATTTTCTGCAATTTGATGAACCGCTCCTACTTGAATAGTTTTTCCCCCTAAACTTTTAATTTTCTCAAAAGTATCGTTAGAAAAGCCAGGGCACACATAAACTGGTATATCCCTACCTTTAACATTATCTAAAAAATCCCATAAACCGCCTGTATGGTCCCAATGATCGTGAGAAACAACTACGCTTTCAATACTTTCAGGCAAAATATGCAATTGCTCCATATTTTTTATAAGGTATTCCCCCTTCTCTCCTGTATCAAAAAGGATTTTATTGTCAATTAGAACAGAAAAGCCCCAACCGATATTCAATTTTGACTCTGCTGTTTTTTTATCAAAAAGGATTTTTATTTCCATATTACTCCTTATTTTTCCCACTCATCCTTTAATGGGGATACTCGAGATAAACATCGTCTTTATCATTGTTATTCCGTTTAAAAAGTATGTGTCTATGAACGCCCAAATTTGTCTTCCTGAACTTGTTTCAGGCTCTCTAATGTAACCCACGTTGGTAATAGGCACAACGTAAAAAGCGAGATTCCGGATCAAGCCCGGAATGACATACAGGGAGAGTTCTCATCCCATTAACCTCTTTGCCGACCCCCTCACCCTTGATCCCTCTCCCCCAAGGGTAGAGGACAAAGAGAGGTGCATTCCTTTTCCGCCTCCGGCGAGTCTTGTCCCGAGGACTTACCTTCATCACTTGCAAAAGCGAGATTCCGGATCAAGCCCGGAATGACATACAGGGGGAGTTCTCATCCAATTAACTTCTTTGCCGACCCCCTCACCCTTGATCCCTCTCCCCCAAGGGTAGAGGGCAAAGAAGGGCAGGTGTATGCGCCGTAGTACCAGAGTGAGTAGATAACACGGCACACTGTCGTGGTAAAGCAAAATCCCCCCTCATCTCTAACCCTTATCTTTCAATAAGAGAAATAATTGATAGGGGGGATACTCTGAGCCTGTTAAGCCCTCTTTTCTTTGGTTACACTATACTTTATCTTTTAGGCTAACAAAAAATATAGAAAATTATGCTTTTTATTTTTCTACAGAATCTTTGATTTTTTCAACTATTTTTACAAACTCTCCATTTGTAACAGAATCTTTTTCAGAAATTGATGTAAAAGGAATACCTTCATCTGATAATTCTACCATTTTAGGCGAAAAAGAGATGCTGCCAAGAAAACGTACTTCAAGGTATTCAGCAGTCTTTTTAGCTCCACCTTTCTTAAAAATATTGATATTCTTTTTACAATGTGGACAAGTAAAACCACTCATATTCTCTATAATACCAATAATAGGAATATTAAGTTTCTGAGCAAATCCAACAGCTCTCTTAGAATCCATTATTGCAACATCCTGAGGAGTCGTAACAATTACCACTCCATCAATATTTTCTATTAATTGGCAGATACTTAAAGGTTCATCACCTGTACCCGGTGGGGAATCTATAATAAGGTAATCCAAATCACCCCAATTCACATCACTCAAAAACTGCTTTATTGCACCCATCTTTAAAGGTCCGCGCCAAATAACTGGTTCATCAGGATTTTTAAGCAGAGAAGCCATACTTATTACCTTAAGACCATATTCAGCTTCAACAGGCATTATTTCGGTATTATTTGTTACAAGTTCTTTATCTTCGAGGCCAAGCATCTTTACGACGTTAGGTCCATGAAGGTCAACGTCCAGCAGACCAACCTTATTACCTTTTGAAGCCAACAAGTATGCCATATTAACAGATACTGTTGTTTTACCGACCCCTCCTTTACCGCTCATAACAAGAATCTTGTGTTTAATTTTACTCATACGTTCTCTAACATTATCTTCTTTTACTTCTGCCATTTTAATCCACCTTAGATATATTTGCCCAGACCTCTCTAATTTTATCTGAAACTAAGTCATCAGCAAATTCAACATAAGGAATTCTTTTAACTATAGATTTTGGAACGTTTTCCGAGAAAGGTATTTTACCAGCTATTTGAATTCCTTTATTTGCACATATATCTTCAATTGTTTTAGAGTTTTCAATGTTTATATCGTACTTATTTATAACAACTTTTGTTTCAACACCAAAATGTTCAGCAACCTTCATTACTCTTTCCACATCGCTCATTCCAGAAAGGGTTGGTTCTGTTACCAAAACTGCAAGGTCAACCCCCGACAATGACGCTATCACAGGGCAACCTATACCCGGAGGGCCGTCTAAAATAGTATAATCGTATTTCCAACCTCTACTAAGTTTAGAAGCCTCTTCTTTTATTTTTGAAACAAGTCTACCAGAATTTTCTGCTGCAATATCAAGTTTAGCAAAAACAAAGGGACCATAAGATGTATCTGAAATAAACCAATCTCCATTTTTCTGTTCTTCCAAACTTATTGCTTCAGCAGGACATCCATAAAAACAAGCTCCACAACCTTCACAGGAAAGAGGGTCTATTGTATAACTTTTGTTTTTACCATCAGAGGTAACATTTATTGCCTCAAACCTACAAATCTCGACACATCTACCACATTTTGTACATTTTTCTTGGTCAATCTTTGCTTCATTACCTCCCATAAAAACTTCTTTTTTTCTTATAACGGGATTTAAAAGAAGATATAGGTTGGCAGCATCTACGTCACAGTCAACAATAATCTTATTCTTTGCAATAGAAGCAAACGAAGCTGTAAGAATTGTTTTCCCTGTACCTCCTTTTCCGCTTATAACAAGTATTTTTTTCATATTTTATAACCTTTTTTCACTATACTAAAAATCTGTCGGTAGACATTCTTAAACTCTTCCTTATATTCAGGTAAAGCCTCAACCAAAGGTATCCCTTTAGAATATGCAACAGATATTTCTTTCTTGAAAGGAATGACAAGAAGCAGAGGAATATCCTCTTTTTTACAATATTCTTCAACATCGGTATTACCTATATCTGAACGGTTAAGTATTACACCGACAGGTACTCCAAGTTTTCTGTTCATTTCAACGGCTAGCATAAGATCGTTCAACCCAAAAGGAGTAGGTTCTGTTACAAGTATACAAAAATCAACACCTTTTACAGATTGAACAACAGGACAGCTTGTCCCGGGAGAAGCGTCTATAATATTTAAAGCGGTATCTTCTACTTGTTTTTTTACTGCCTTAACTATTGGAACTGGATTTGCTTCACCTGGTTTCAACCGACCTTGACTAAAAGACGCTAAACCTTCTGACATACCTATATCTATTTCCCCTTTCTCAGAAGGTTCTTCATATATTGCTTTTTCTGGGCATACTAAACTACAAGTACCGCAACTATGACATAACTCATAAAAAAAGAGTAGGCTACCTTTAACCTTCTTTTCTTCTGAAGGTTTAATCACAGCTATGGAATTATAAACGCATGCCTGCGAACATTTTCCACAAAAAGTACATTTATCTAAATCTACCTTTGGTTTTGGGAGATAAATCTTTTCTGTTTTCTTGATTTCAGGTTTAAGAAATATATACCCATTAGGTTCCTCTACATCACAATCAAGAAAATGGACTTCTCCTATCAAAGATAAAGCCAAAGAAGTGGCAACAAGAGTTTTACCTGTTCCACCTTTACCGCTTGCAACTGTTATAACCATTATTTTATCCTCTCACCATTTTAGTCCCACATTTCGGACAACTTTTTTCAAAGCAAGGGACACCTACCTGATGAGCAACTTTCTCTCCACAAGATGGACATACACAAAATCCACCTGGACCTGCAGCTCTACCGCCCATTCTGCCACCTGCTCCTCTACCTGCACCTCTACCTGTTCTTGGTCCTTGTCCAGTCGGTCCTGTACCGTCTCCTCTCGGCATATTTTTATCCTCCTTACCCAAAACATTTTATGTTAAGGGTTTTATAAAAAAAATATTAAGTCTTATTGTGGTCGCACTCAGTTTTATTTAAACCATAATTTTTACCTGCTCCCGGCACACAAGAACTTTCACCACATTTCAATTTTTCTTTTACCAACTTTTCCACTACATCTACTATTTTACCATCAACTCCAGAAAAAATCTTTATATTAAAATTTTCAAACAATTGTATTGCCCTCTGTCCTATACCACCACAAACAATACCATCTATATTAAGTTGGTAAAAATATTTTGGTAAATAACCAGGATGATGACCGGGGTTCTCTAAAACTTCTTTTTTAATAACCTTGTTGTCTTCAATATCAACAATAGTAAATAATAGACACCTCCCAAAATGGGGAGATACGTTTTCACCATCAGTAGAAATTGCAAAACGCATACTACCTCCTATTTATCTTTTTTGTCCATTCCAAACTTAGAGGTAACGGATGGATTTGTTGGTCCAGCCTTTTCTTTCAGGTTGCCTTTCTTATAATTCTCAATTACTTCTTCTATTTTACCGCTCACTCCTGTAATGGCTTTTATACCTGCTTGTTCCAGTACTCCAGCAGCATTAGGACCAAGGTTACCTGTTAAGACCAATTCAACACCTTTCTCAGCCATCAATTGACCACTTTGAATTCCTACCCCACCCATTCCAGTAGTATTATCATTAGCTAAAGCCTCAAATTCATCAGTTTCGGTATCGTAAAAAATAAAATAAGCAGCTCTACCAAACCTTGGGTCAAGATTAGAAGTTAGTTCTTTTCCTTCAGACGTTATACAAATTTTCATATTACCTCCCAAAATATAAGTTCCGTATATTAAATTCCGTGTACTTTGCTTGTTTTGTAAACACTTCTTAACACAACAATTTCTTCTTTCTTTTTTTAGTGGGTCAGCAGGGCGCACAAAGACGCCCTGCTTTCCTTAAAAGATTACTTATCTTTTTCAGCTGACTTCTCTAATTCTTCAATTCTTTTCTTTATACCTGCAAGTTGTTCGTCAAGCATTTCTGCCTGCGATTGAAGAATTTCCATTTCCTGCTTAGGTGTCGCTTGCCATACAGCGTATGGGTCAGCGTAAGGGTCTGGGTAAGCCGGCGCCATAGGATATCCTGCAAAAGGGGCAGTTCCACAGTAAGGATTTCCGAAGAACCTTCTACCACCCATTCCTCTACCAAATCCTCTACCGAAACCGAACCCTCTGCCAAATCCTCTGCCTCTACCAAATCCAAATCCTCTACCACCAGAAGGATTCATATAACCGGGAGCACCAAAACCAGCACAATATCCTGCTCCTCTTCCTGTCATTGGTCCCATGCCCATTGGTCCTGTTCCATCTCCTCTTGGCATATTACTCACCTCCTTTACTTCAAAGTTTAATGTTAATGTTTTTTTACTTAGACTGTGTTCTATTTGTTGGGCAACTATGCCTACAATTACAGTCTTCACAAATTCCATAAAAATTTATAATATGACTATTAATAGAAAAGTTATGTATTTTTGAAAGAATTTCTCCAGTCTTTTTTACCAGTTCCTTCCCTTCGTTAGCAATATTAGTACAATCTATAATCTTTTTACATCTGGTACATATAAGATGATGGTGGAGTGAATTTTCTTTCTCCTTTTTAACAAGTTCATATCTTGCCTTACCCTCTCCAAAATCGAATTTTTGAACAATTCCCATTTTTGTCAACAAATCAAGGGTGCGATATACAGTGGCAACTCCAATAGATGGGTTTATGCTTCTTACCAAAAAATATACATCTTCAGCACTCAAATGGTGCGAAGTTCTGCTAAGAATATTCAGAATAACAGTTCTTGATTCTGTATTTCTAAAACCAGCCGCTATTAATCTTTCTTTAAACCATGGGTTGCCGTGTCTCATTTTCTCACCTCCATAATGATAATAATTCTCATTATCATAATACCTTTTAATTTTTGTTCTGTCAAGTGCTAAAATAAAAAAGGAGAAGGACTGCTAAAAAGTAATAATAATAAATGATAAAAACGAGGTTTATCCAGAGTATGCCATAGGGAGTTTTTGCGGGGTCTTGCAACTAAGGGAGAAGCACCAGAATCTCTCATAAGGGGGATGGTTAATCGAGCATCATATTTATATAAGGGTTGCCATCTTCAATAAATTTCAAATCAGAAGAACCATTAAGCGTTTTTAACATACCTACTGTAGAAACAGTTTCAAACGGTAAAAGACCTCTATACAAACCTTCCACTACAATAGTTTTAGGATTAAACTTGTTTGTAAGAGTTTTTACTGTTTCTCTCAAAAAGTTCTGTGTTAACATTATCTCTTTAACCCATAACTTTCTATTATCCGTATAATATTCACAAAAAAGATATCCTATATCAAGGTTGGTTTTAAGTTCTTTTATAATATATATTTTTCCATACTGCTTATAAATATTGATAGCAACATTATAAGTAGAAAAATCTTGTAAAACTACAACCTTATGAGTGGAGATAATGCTTTCGTATATAGGCATAATCCTGTCGGGAGAATCTATTTCAATAAGTTTAATATTGCTCTTTTCGTCAGTATAGCATAGTTTAGAATAGGTCTTAACTCCTCTTTTAAGTAATGGTTTATAACCAAACCTTGAGTAAAATCCATACAGACTTGTATTGGCAGGTATTAAAACAGAAAAGGTATCTCCTCTTACACTCATTAAACGGAAAGATTCTTGCATAAGACCTTCCATAACTCCTTGTCCTCTATATTCAGGTAATGTAGCTGCGCCACATAAATATCCAGACTTATAAACAGTATCATACACCTTTATGTTATAACTTGGAAAAAACACCATGCCCCTAATTCTGCCATCTTTTACATCCAGAAGGGTTTCATTATGTTTATATTTTTGCTCAAAAAAAAGTTTTATGTATCCGTCGGAGTCATTAAAAATAGTTTTCCAGATATGTTTAAGTTGAGATATATATTGTTGGTTTGAATTTACAATCATAAAAGGATACCTTTGTGAATGGCTGTAAATTTTTCAAGTAAAAAAAGTGGGTGATAGGAAAGTTTAGATTGCCTAAGTCCTTTTATACCCAGGTCTTCCTCTCTGTTTATATACTTATATTCAGAAGCATGTCTTCTGGCAAACTCTTTATTGATAACAGCATATCCTCCCTGACATTCTATAAGGGATTTTTCTACGTTTATACCAAAAGTTTCGTTATTTATTTTGCTACCAAATGTAAAAGAACATAGATTGCCTCTTGCCCTAATAAGACCACCTATTAAACCAATATCTTGATAATGGTTAAAACACTCTTTCATAGCAATAATTTCATCAGAAAAAGAATCTATTTCTTCCCCTTTATCTTTTTTGTTTTCAAGCCATTGGTTATACCCTTCTTTACATTCATCTATGTTGTTAGGGGTTATATCTTCGTAACTTACTTCTCCATACTCTTGTATGAATCTGTTTATATGGTTTCTTTTGGATTTATATTTTTGTCCAGAAAGGTTAATAAGAGAAGCAGAGTCATAGATATAATCTGAAAATTCTCTCTTTGAAATAAACCTAAACTTGTTAGGGAAAACCTGCTCAAGAGTGCCTATGTTTTCTTTTGTTATAGCAGCAATTCGACATTTCCAGCCTACTTTTTGGGAATAATTAAAGATTGCTTCAATGGTCTCTTTTAGGTTGCCATCACCAACAGGGTAGAAAAAGTAATTATTTAGTTTATCTGTTACTGAAACAATAAGATGACCATTAAATTCAGCTATTTTATAACCGTATCTATACCGCCATATAAAGAGAGATGGAAAAGAGTATTCACTACCCATAAAACTGCTTCTCGAAAGATATTTATTAAATAAATTTTTATCTGTAATTTTAATCTCTCGAAATTTAAGATTATCCATAATTTCAACTTAACTCCCAACTTTCACATAATTGACTTTTAGCACTTAAAAAGTTATTATTTGTTTATGTATAAAATAACAATTGTATAATAAAATGGTAAAAAAAATATATTTTATTTTCTTCTGTTTATTATGTATTATATGCTCTAATCTGTTTTCTGACAATAAATTTTATAGTGTAGGCATAGACTTTTATAAAGCCAAAAATTACACTAAGGCTGTACAAAACTTAAAAAAAGTTGAAGGTAAAGAAAGAGATGACCCTCAATTTTACTATTACCTTGGCAATGCCTTCTATTATCTAAAGAACTACAAAGAAGCTCCACCCCATTTAACCAAATATCTCCTTAATGCTGATCTTAAAAACACACGCATTTATGGTTCTTACAGAGAATCTACCAGCAACCTTTTCCAGTCTTATAAGCAAGAAAAAGAATGGAATAAAAATATTAAAATAAGTAAACAATTGTTAAAAAGAGTTGAAAACGAAAAAACTTTTAGCCGCTTAATACCTTTTATAAACAACAATATCGCTGATTCAAATTCAAGAGAAGGACACCAGTTTTTTCAAATAAAAGATTATACAAACGCAAAAAAATATTACGAAGAATCTTTACTATACAATTCAAGCAATATTCATACTAACGAACGATTAGGGGTTTCCAATTTTTTTCTCAACTTATACCAAGAGGCAGAAAAGAATTTTATATTTGTGCTGGAAAGTAGCAATATAAAAATTTGGCGAAACATCTCTACATCTTCTTATTACCTCATACAGATAAAGCCAGATATTACACCTATCTCTGAAACCATTAAAGATAAAAATATTTTGTCTTACAAAATTCTTAATATCTACGATTTACTAAAGAAAGAAAAATATACCAAAGCTTTTGAAATTCTTGAAAAACTTGAAGAAGAAGAGCAAACATCAGGTGCTATTGCACTTGATATAGTTAATAAACTTCAGAAAGATTCTTCTCAACCAGAACAGTTCTTTATCCACTTTATTAAATTTTTCCCTTTGGCAAGACAAGCAGATTCTTTAACAAATCGGGCCTTAAATACACTTAGGAATAATGTGAATAGAGAAAAAATAAGAGTAGATTTGGTAAATACCCTCAAATATATCATTGAGGAAAAAGCACCTCAAGATGTTAAACCTAAATATGAGAATTTTCTACTTAAAGCAAGGTTTAATTACCCCACTGAAGAAAATGAAGAATTCTTACGTGAAAAAGTTGAAAGTTATTTACTTGTTGCATCTAAATATAAAGAGAACCCAATATCTAAAGACTTATTGTTTGATGTTGCAATGATTTATACCAAACAACTTGACAATGATATTGAGGCTATAAAAATATTGGAACCCCTTGAAGAAGAAGCTCACAGAAACTCGTCAATAGAATTGGCAAATATCTATATGAAACAAGAAGATTTTGAAAAAGCAAGCCTTCTATTTAAAAAAATTGCCTCAAAAAATCCAAAAGATGAAATTTTACAGATATTATTGGGTGAATCTCTATTAAAAGCAGGAAATTGTGACGAAGGTGTAGATATATTACAAAGAGTATCCACAAAAACAAGAAATAATCGTATCAAAGCAAGAATAACAAACTTTTTAAGCGACTATAGAGAGATACCTCTTTTGGAAAATATAACCATTAATGATACACTTTTTATCACAACAACTGAATTGGAAACATATCATTCTATATCGATAAATGCAGATAATATTTCCCTTCCCCTTAGGCAATCTGTATTAGATACAGAAGTTTACCTGTTTTCACAAGATAAAAGAAGTTTTCCCTTTTCAATTGAGGTGGAATCTAAAAAAAAACCGTCATTAACTGAACCTTACACTCTCTATGAAATCAGAGAAGGAAAGACCTACCTTGCAAAATGGTCTGATGAAAAAGTTGCATCTCCCAATAAATGGCAACATATTAAACCTTTTAGTATTATATATCCATCAAAAGAGGCTCTCCCTGAAGGAATAAAAATTCTTAGGAACAACTATTTTGAAAAAGATGAACTTATAGTAGAGATTGAGATATTTTTTCCTTCAAATAATTGGGATATAAACATTTTCAATCCTTCCTATTTGCGAAGAGGAACAACAGTTTCACCCACACCTGATAGTTTTAGTAATTCTTCAGTTTTTTATAAAAACAGAGGCGATAACATAAAAATACAACTAATTTATCCAAAACGTCCAGATATATTAAATTATTATCCAGAAGTAGTTCTTACAAAAAAAACTATTTCTGAAAACAGAGCCATAAAAAACGAAAAAGAGGTAATACAATTTAATGGCGTAAGTGTAAAAACAGTTGAAAAGATACCGAACATTCTATTTTTAAAAGAGGTGAAAACAGTAGTCAATTTAGAAGAGAAGGTTGAGCGACTATGAAAAAATTAATAATAGTAATTTTGTTTTTATGTTTCAATGGTTCTGCCCAGGTTATATTTAATTTTGAAGAAAATATTGAAGATTGGTGTAGTGGAACCCCAAACGTGGAACTAACCACCTCTCAAAAATATTCTGCAATTGGTTCTAAATCTCTTAAAATTTCTTCAAAAAATACTGATACAACCCAGATATCATATTCAGGTAAACTCGATTTTTCTAACACTCAATTTCTTAAGTTTAATATGTATCTCCCCGATACAAACCTTTCAGAAATTTCGTTTAAATGTTATGTTAAAGATGTTGAGTGGCACTGGTTTGAGACAAAACTTTTCAGAATAAAAGGTGGAGAAAAAAAAGAGGTGAGCATAAATGTTTCTCATACAAGTTTTGACTGGAAACCTCTTAACCATTTTAAAGGATGGGACAATTACGTAACTCGAGATATAGGAGAATTTGGCATAATCTTCTTTTTTCAGAAAAACTATACTGGTCCAGTATATATTGACGCTGTTGAGTTAGTAAAAACAAGGTTCCCTGATGGAAAGGTTTATCTTTACGATTTTGAAGATTCTAATGATAAGTTAACAACATTTGGCAGGTTTGAGATATCTTTTAAGTCTTCTTATATACCTGTCAACCCTTTTGACCCAAAAGAGTTTAGGGTTGTTGCAAAATTTGTTTCTCCAACAGGCAAAACTTTTGAAGTACCAGCATTTTATTACCATAACTATCTTAGGTATCTTGATGTTGATGGTGAAAACCTTGAACCTTATGGGACAGAAGAGTGGAAGATACGTTTTTCTCCTCAGGAGGCAGGTAGATACTTTTATACTCTTGGTATCTATGTGAATGATAATATAATTTCCGAACTCAATGGCGGAGATTTTCTTGTCACTAAATCCAAAGATAAAGGATTTATAAGATTGGACAAGAAAGACCCTCTATATTTATCTTTTCAAAATGGAACTTTTTTCTACCCTATAGGTCATACTCTCAGGTCAACAGATGATTTAAGAAGCCCATACAGATATGAGTTTTCTCCTCCAAAAAATATGGGGACTTTTGCTTATGACCAGTATTTTAAAAAAATGAGTGATAATGGAGAAAACTACGCAAGAGTATGGATGTCTGCATGGTGGGCTGGTATAGAGTGGAGTCCTTTTTACTCCCCCCATTACAGGGGACTTGGCAGGTATAGTGTTGAAAACGCTTGGCGGCTTGATTATCTGCTTGAATCTGCTAACAAGAACGATATATATATAGACCTAACTTTAATAAATCACGGTCAGTTTGGTAGACCTGACGCTGAGTGGCGTGACAACCCTTATAATGCTATAAACGACGGTATCCTTGAAAATGCTAATGAGTTTTTTACCGACAAAAATGCTATTGAATATTTTCAAAGACGGCTCGATTATATAGTGTCAAGATGGGGATACTCTAAAAACATTGTTTTTTGGGAACTATGGAACGAAATTGATTTAACAATCAATTATAATACTCAAAATGTAAAAAATTGGCACAAAATTATTCATCCTTATATAAAGAATATAGACCCATACAAACACTTAATAACAACCCATTATTGCAGAAGGAACGCAGACCCAACTGTATGGGCAATCCCTGAACTTGAAATGATTGTTGGTAATTCTTATGACGCTGAAATGGTAAAATCTGTATTAGATTTTTTTGTGAAAAGAAAACCTTTTGAAAAACCTATTTTTATAAACGAGTACGGAGTAGGACGAAACAGACAGTTTCTTGAAAATAACCTACATGCGGGGATATGGGCGTCGTCTATGACTCCAATGACAGGCTCAGCTCTATTCTGGTGGTGGCCGTTTATTGACCATTTTGATTTATATTTTCATTACAAAGCCCTCTCAAATTTTTGGAAAGGAGAAGATAGACGTGGAAAGAATTTTCAACTTACACCTGCTACAGTTCATTCTGATAATAAAGATTTAGGTATAATTGGTATACAGAATAGTTCCGAAGGTTTCTTCTGGATTTATGCTGAAAAACTTTTTAATGATAAAAAACCACAGATATCTTCTGCAGAAAGAGTTTGTACTGTCGATATTAGTAATTTTTCAAAAGGCAATTACAAACTTGAATTTTGGGACACATATAAAGGAACGATTTTAGCCACACAAAATTTACTTATTAAAGACGAAAAAGAAAAAATCTTAATACCAAAATTTATCAATGATATTGCAATTAAAATAAAGAAAAAATGAATACAATTAAAAAAGTTCTTTTTGCGTATATATTTATATTTGTTAGTTTTTTGTTTTCACAAGAACCAGCAAAGTACACAATAGATTTTGTTATAGATCCACTTGAACCGTTAGGGTATGTTGATATAGCAACTCTTAAATTTATATACCCATATAATAATAAAGAGAGCACCCTCGATGTTTCAATAAAAGATGCCAAAGGTTTATTGTGTAAAATTGAAAAGATTAACAAAATAGGTAAGAGAGAGATTGAAATATTTTTTGTGCCTACAACAAGTCGGACTTATACCGCTTATATCAATGAAAAAGAGAGCACAACAGTTCAATTAGATGAAAGTTTTAATAAAGGAGTTATGTTGATAGATGATTTTATCCCCATAAAATCTAATAAAGCTGGGCATTGGCAGTGGGATAACAGTTATAAGATTAGCGGTTCTTTATCTTTTACTGGAAAAAAGGAAGGAACTTCTTTTAACAGAATAACTTTTCCTTCTTCTAATAAAATAGAGAAAAATGATAAATTGGTCTGTTATACCTGTTTTTTGGAAGAAAAACATCCTAAAGAGATATTGGTGGAACTCATAACCACACCTCGCGGTAAAAGTTATTTCTTTTCATGGGGAGAAGACCTTATAAACATAGGTAAACAAAAAAAATATAATATGGGAAATTTGCCTGAAAAAAACAGATGGACAAAACTTGAAATACCCTTGACTGATATAAACGAGAAAACTCTTTTGGGTATAGCCTTTTATAACTTTGAAGGTAAGATATGGTGGGATAGGGTATCTATAAACGATGTTCCTATGGAAACAAGAATAGTTAAATTAAAAGAGGCAGATAAAAAGATAAAGGCATACTTTGATTACAATTTAAGTTCTCCGCTTAGGTACTCTAACAATACATTTGAAATAATTAAAATAGATGCTACTGCTTCTTACGGAGTTGAAAGTTTTAATATCTCTTTAAATGGGCAAAACTATAAAGAAAATTCTGTTGAAGTACCTATTAGACAGAATTCTAATAGAAAGGTTACTCTTACAGTGGAGAAAGAAGGGTTAACAGATACAATGGAATATATAATTCCTAAAAAGAGAGCAGTACCAAAAAATATAAATATTGTCACAAAAGTTTTACCATACCACCCTTTTATTAAAGAAGGGCAACCTTTCACAATAGTTTTATCGGTAAGAAATCTTAACGATGAAACCTTACCCGTAAGGGTATCAAAAGAAGGATTTGAAAAGACCGTCTACCTTATGCCTGAAGAGTTGAAACATATCTATATTGACTTTTTGGAATACACTCAAGGAGAAACAATAAAAGTTGAAACAGATGTATGCGGTTTTAAACTTTCTGAAAAACTTTTTCATATAGGTTCAGTTATGAGTAATAATCTTACACTTGACGGACCTTTCATTAAAGATAAGGATAGTAATTTTATAATCATTCCTTCCTCAGTAAAAAAAGAAAAAGCAGGGCTTATCAACAAAGATTTTTATAATATAACAGTTGCTGGTGCATACCCTAAAGGAACGCCAGAGATGCTCAAATCTTTACTTGAGGTTAAAGGTATAGGGGCAGATATACATCAAATAGGAAAACCTCAATATGGACGTAACCATCGGCTTTTTTCTGAATATCTACATATAATAACAGAGTTAAACTCGAACAACAAGGGCGATATTCTACTTTTTTTCCCTTATATAGAATCTATGAAATCCAAAACACCTATTCTTGAATGGGAAACATATATTGAAACAATAATATCTGTTGCTCAAAAACAATTTCCTATAGTAGTAGTTGCCACACCTTTTCCTTCGCCACCCTTCCCAGAGTTATACCAACCCTATATGAACACCATACAAGAAATCTCTATTAGAAAAGGTATCCCTATACTTGATGTGTATAAAATCTTTTCTGATTCAAACCATAGAAAACTATTTATGCCAACAGAAGGGCTCTATTCAAACCTGCCAAATAAAGAAGGGAGCCATCTTTTTATCTCAGAATTTATCAATATTCTGCTAAATTTAGGTATGCTTTAAGAAGAAGTAGAAGTGTTTTTACAAGGTAGCAATCTGTCGTTTTCTGCCTTCTATCCCTCGAGGGGAACCAACAGCCCCTCCGCCGACGTTAAAACTTTGACGCACAAACAATTATAACAAACTTGGTTTATTGCTCTTTCTCTAAGTTACAGAACCAGTATATCTATTCCTCCGATTCCATAGTTGAAGAACGAAAATTCTTCCCGCAAATAATCTTCGTTCTCGAAAGCAATTGCTCCAACCCACATATTGTCATCCCCTTCCCTTTCGTGGAGCGGGCCCCACATATTCTGGAGAGACGAAACAAGCTCCACTTCTATCTTGTTATTACCGTTTTTTACAAAAGACGTAATTTCAATACAATAAGGGGACCACAAGATTTTCCCAGCATCTCTACCGTTAACTCGCACATTAAAAAGTGTCCCTGAAGGGTTCAAAAGCTTGAGAAATACCCTTTTTCCTTTTTTAAGAGCAATATCAGTCATGTATACCATGCTCCCTCCGTAAAACGGGTATCCCTGTTCAACCCAGGAGCCTGCTTCAATCTTCTCTCTCTCCTTCACAATTTTGCCTTCATACGGGCTAACCATTTCAACTCCAAATTCACCAACTATGTAGGCAGACTCTACCTCTGTGAGGAAATCGTAGTGTACCTTGAAATCAGCAGTATTCTCCCCCTTTTTTACAAGGTCTGTTATTTCAACCATCCGGAACCCTATGTCCCGATACCAGCCGAGTTGTTTTTCATCATCCCATGAAATCTCCCTATCGTTCATAAACACTTTACCTTTTTGCATATCTTCAATCACAAGATAGCTCTTCGGCCTGACTATGTCACTATTGAACCTGTACCTCAGGATAATATCTCCTCCTCTGTTCAGGGACCCCTTTTTCCTGGCATACACCCACGGCTGCCATTTAAGGGCATCCCCAGTACCAAAATGGTTGGCAATATTTTTTCTCACCCTCCATTCTAACTCCTCTTTTTCAAAAACCCTGCTATCGTATGAAACACTTATCCTGTCAAGCACAAGGACATTCTTCTCGCTTCTTTCAAATTCGAAAACACTTGTTCTGGAAACAACTTCAGCGTTTCTGAGGCAGGGTAACACCTTCTCTTTTTTAACAGTTTTCACAAACGGTGAAAGCGTTAAAAGTATCGAACCTGCAGGTGGTAAAGAAAATTGATATGTTAAAACTCCTCTCTGTTTCTTTGTCGTAGCTAAAAACACATTACCTTCCACAGCATCCCATTTTAAAAGACTCTTTTCTGTCTTTCCTTTTATCGTAAGAATATATTCCTTACCGTTTGTCCTGTCTGAATTGACTATGAAGAATATCTCCTGCCCTTTCCCTTCAATCCTGTGTTGAACGTATGTTCCCGGAATATTATTATCAAAAGGGTCTTTCAGGGAATAGGAGCAAGGTTTGAGAGCATTAACTACGTTTCTAACAGACTCAGAGGAAGAGGGCAGACAGTAAACATTCTTTAAGGTGAGCAATTTTTTCCACCTATTCTTATCCTCAATTCCATCAATTTCTTCAGGTGGTTTCCCGAGTATAAGAAGGTTTCCGCCGTTTTCAGCAAATTTTTCGAGAGCAAAAACCGTTTTTTCTCTCCATGTAAATGAAGGAGGAACTATAACTATGCTATACGACATCTTGCCGACAACAAACTTCTTATTCTCTACCTTCCCGTATTCTTCTATAAACCCTTCATCTCCAATGTCGCAATCATAACCAGTACTCAAAACAGCATCAAGAGTTTTACACATAAGTTCGTTCAGGGTTGTAGCGTCCGACATATCCTGCAGAGGAATATCTGCGGAATTAGTATCTGACTCAACACCTATCCTTCTTCCCGCAATAGCGCTTTCAATAGAATGGAGGAGAAGGATTTTGACATCTGGTTTTCCTAAAGTAAGGGCGTATGCTGTCCTAACAAAATAATCATTTAGAGCAGGAAGTTCATTCCAATACGTCTGCTGATAGTTCCACACAGGTGGGTAATCCCTCTTTCTTCTCCCCTTGCCCGAATACCATGTAAGATGCGGGCAGAAAATAGTTGCTCCGTGGACAAGGTCATAATCTCCAATCCATTTAAAATCCTCAAAGGTATTTGTATGCCTGCTTACTCCAAAAATCTCCGTCAGCACATATTTTCTTCCCAACTGCCTTGCCGCAGAGGAAGCCTGCTTGCATGTCAAAAGAAGTGGGGCAGTGTGCCTACAAAGGTGGTCTATACCAGGAATATGCTGATACCTGTAGTGAGACATAACTCCCCCACAGTGGTTTAATATCTGCGAGGAAAAAGAATCTTCAGCGTTATAGTGGCCAGTAGAAGCGATGCCGTGTTTCTCACACCACATATAGAGGGGTTTACTGTACGATTCGAGAAACTGCCTCAGGATTGCCCTGTGAATGAGCAATCTTATATGTCTCGACTGCCCACCGTCAAAAAAGAGAAAAGGGAGGTCATTCCAAAAATCCCTGCCTGTCCACTTAAAATATTGTTGAGGAAGCCCTTCATACCATGGAATTCCTGTGGCTGGACGGATTAGATTGGGCTCGTCGGTGAAAATTCCTGGAATTCTTTTGCCGAAGTTAACCCCAAATTGTTTGTAATACACATCGTGAGTAAGTCTTATAAAATCCTTAACAGCTTCAGGATGCAGAAGATTGACATAGGATTCTCCGCTCCACCAAGGTGTTTTCTGGCTATACCTTCTCACCATCACAAGCCTTTCGCAACCAACTAAAGAGTCTGTCTCTTCAGGGGAAACAGGTTTGTACTCAAAGAGTATCAACCCATTCCGTTCTGTTATGATGTAGGTGAATTTTACTTGCTCGTCTTCCTCAAATAGCGGGAGATTCTCACCGGGAGCGAGAAGAATGGCGTTAAGGGAAGCTGCTCTGTACTCATCCTTCATACCGGCAATCTGCCCTCCAGCATTTCCGCTGGGCCACAGGTCTTCGTCATAAAGCCATAGATAGCCGTCATTCTTCTTCGCTACATCCAGTGCAGCTTTCATAGAATCAAACCATTCCTTCCCCATATACTCTGTTTTCAGTCCGTACCTCGAATGAAAGAATCCTCCTCCAAGTCCGACCTTCAGCATCTCATCCATCTGTCTTGCCGTCTCTTCAGGTGTAATCTCCTCGTTTATTGCCCAGAAAGGGGTGGGGCGCAATATAGAAGGCGGTTTTTTAAATCTTCTGATATCCATCTTTTCCTCCTTGGTATTTTCAGTAAACCACGCCTCGCTTATTCGAGAACTTATCTGCATAAATCTTTTGTGCATACGAAAACTTGTTTG
Organism: bacterium; assembly: GCA_023230585.1. Lineage (NCBI taxonomy): Bacteria > bacterium. The sequence goes on along the minus strand of JALNXB010000014.1, from coordinate 4,614 downwards.
CACTATATAAACAAGTTTTGGATTCACTCCCAATTTTTAGTAAATTTCAGAGAACCCTCCCCACACTTGCCTCTCTCCTTCACAAAAACTATCAAGACAAGCCCGTAGGGTTTATCCTATACACTATTGTTTATTCTCATTCTTTTTTCCGCCTTCGGCGAGATTGCCACGCCAAAAAACAGCTCGCAAAGACGGAATGGGGGGGGCTGTTAACAAAAGGTTCAAGCCTTTTGTTCTTATACTCTGAGCCTGTTAAGCCCTTCGGAGATGCTTTGTGTGCAGAAGGGTGAGTTCTCAGAGTGCCCGATTGTGGCGTAGAAGGTGTATGCGCCGTAGTTCCAGAGTGAGTAGACACCACATACTTTTTTACCCCTTGGTATTTTCAAAGCAGATTCTCTTTAGACAGGTTTTCTTTAATTATATTACATACACATTGAAGAAACAAGTGAAACAGGAGGTCAGGTTTAACTAAGGTTTACTCAATTACAGAGTGTTAGGAGAAGATTGTTGCCACTGGATTTGGTATAACCTGCTATATATTTCGCCTTTCTTAAGCAGCTCCTCGTGGCTTCCTTCTTCGGCAATTTTACCATCTGATATAACAAGAATTCTATCTGCTCGTCTTATTGTGGATAGTCTGTGGGCAATAATAAAAGAAGTACGAGACATTATAAGGCGTTCAAGGGCTTCTTGTATCAGAGATTCAGTTTGAACATCAACAGAAGAGGTTGCTTCATCCAAAATCAAAATAGGGGGATTTTTCAATAAAGCTCTGGCAATTGCCAAACGTTGTTTTTCACCAACAGAAAGTTTTATACCTCTTTCTCCCACCTCATGGTTATACTCGCCTGGAAGTTTAGAAATAAACTGGTGCGCATTGGCATGTTTTGCAACCTTAACCACTTCATCCATAGTGGCATCTCTTTTTCCATAAGATATATTTTCAAATATTGTCCCATTAAAAAGGAAAGGTTCCTGGGCAACTATACCTATATTGTTAGCAAGATTCTTTAAGTTTAAGTTTTTTACATCAATATTGTCTATGGTAATAAGACCAGAGTCTGCCTCATAAAAACGTGGAATAAGGCTAACAATAGTGCTCTTACCGGCACCAGTATGTCCAACAAGAGCAATTGTTTCACCAGGTTGTGCTTTAAAAGAGATACCTTTAAGAACTGGTTCTCCTTTCTTATAAGAAAAGAATACATCTTTAAAGACCACCTCGCCCCTTGTAGGAACAGGTAAATTTACAGCTTTCTTAATATCTTTTATTTCTGGCTCCATATCCATTATTTCAAAAATTCTTTCAGAAGCAGCTCTTGCGTGTTGCATCATATGGCTAAACATATTCAATTGCCTAACAGGAGCATAAAAGAGATTTAGATAAAATAGGAAAGAAACAATCTCGCCAGGGGTAGGATTTCCAGTAGTTATCCGTTGCCTACCACCATACCACAAAACAAGTGCAGTTCCCAGCGATGTAACAAAAATTACAAGAGGAAAAAAACTTGCTCTCAGTTTTATGGCTTGTATATTGGTATGAAAATAACGGCTACTTTTACCAGCGAACCTTTTACCTTCATACTCTTCCTGTGCAAAACTTTTTATTTCTCTTATGCCAGAAATATTATCTTGCAACAGAGCGTTCATATCTCCAAACTCTTTTCTGACCTGCCTAAAAACCTTGTGAGCTCTATTTATATTCTGGTAAGACAATAGTGCCAGTATAGGTATTGGTATACTGGCTATAATAGCAAGTTTGTAATTTGTTTTTAAAAGTATCACAAGAATACCTATAAGTGTAACAACTGCTACCATTAAGGTATCGGTACCTTCTACTATAATTCTTTCAACCTCGTTGACATCATTAGTAACTCTGCTCATCATAGAGCCAGTCTGGGAATTATCATAGTAACTTAAAGACAATTTTTGCAGACTATTATATGTATCAACCCTAAGGTCATGAACTATCTTCTGACCAAGTTTACCTATAATAAACGATTTTAACCCTTCAAGAAAAGCGCCAACCAAAAAGATAAAGACAAGCAACAATGCCATTAAATTAAGTGATTTTAGTTGTGTGCTACCTATGGCTTTATCTATTATCCAGCCAATAATTTTTGGTGGAGCTAAGTTGGTTGCTATGATAGCAAAAGAAAGAAGCACAGATATCAGGGCTTGCCATTTATATGGTTTTAGGTAACCAATTAGACGCATTACAGGGAGTTTAGCACCAACAATTTCTTCTTCAAGATAATCAGAGCCCAATCTTCGGCTTCTTGGTCCTCCTCCACCTCTAAAATACATTATGGTTTTGCCTCCTCACTTTTTTTATTAGCAAATTCTATTACACTTGCAAATTTAGCTACAATTTTTTCTTCAGTTCTTGTTTCAAATGACAAGCTTATCTCCTCAGTAATCCTTTTTTGTTTCCAAGTACCTCTCGAAAACCATAAAAATGTTATAAAAGCAGAAATAACATTGGTTGCTGGGAAAGATATCCATATACCGTTTTCCAAAAAAGGAGTATACTTTGATAAAACAAAAGCTATAGGGAACCTTAAGAACCACAGAGAAATTATAGAAAGTATCATTGTAACCATTGTATTACCCGAACCTATAAAAGCACCATTTAAGATATGGTAAACCCCCATAAATCCAAAAAATAGAGATGCTATTTTAATAAACTTTACTGCTACTTCTATGGTCTCCGTTTGTCCTGGAGCAAATATAGCAGAAAGTTGGTATGCATATACAAACATAATAACTCCAATTAATGTTAATGCAACAAAACTTATAATCGAAGCCAATTTTATTGTTTTCACGGCTCTTGCCATTTTACCTGCCCCTATATTCTGTCCAACAAGAGTAGATGTCGCCATAGATAAGCCTATTGTTGGTACAATAACAAAACCATTTAATCTGCTAACTATACCGTATGCGGCCAGTACAATTGTGCCAAAAGATGTAACAAGAAAAATAAGGGCTGTCATTCCAATAGCTACAGTTGATTGCTCCATTGATGCTGGAAGCCCAAGATTAAACATTTTTCCAATTAAAGAGAAATCTGGTTTCATATTTCTCCATTTCAAGTGTATCCAGTTTCTTCCTTTCAGTAATAAAGCAATACCTAATATTGCTGCTATTGCTTGGGTAATAATAGTTGCCAAAGCCGCACCAGATACACCCATAGGTGGGAAACTTTTGTAACCAAAGATAAATAACGGGTCAAGAATAAAGTTGAGAATAACTGTCCCTAACACAATAAACATAGGAGTTTTAACGTCCCCGACCCCCCGCATTAAAGATTGAAAAACCATAAAAGTGAATACAAAAACCATACCTGCAAACGATATTTTCAGGTATGATACAGCCCCTGCAAAAACATCTTGTTCGGCTCTAAGAAAAGTTATAAAGAGAGGTGTAAAAAAATACCCAATACTTGCTATCACAACTGAAACAAAAAAGCCCATCAGCAACGTCTGTGCAGAAATATAATCTATAGCTTTCTTATCTGCTTTTCCCATATATTGAGACACAAGAATGGTTCCAGCTACAGCAAAACCTCCCCCGATAGCTGAACAGAGAAAAAGAACAGGGAAACTTATAGAAATAGAGGCTATAGCACTTGAACCTAACCGTCCCACCCAAAAAGCGTCTGTCATTTGATAACAGGAGTGTAGAATATTGGCAGCTATAATAGGTAAAGCGAGAGTTAATAAAGCTTTTGCAATAGAACCTTCAGTTAAATAATTTGTTTTTTGCATTGAAATATAAGATAAATGTTGTCTCTTTCAAAAAATAAAGAGAACTTTGAAAGGATAATATTTTTTAAAGGAATTATTTTTTATTAAAACTATTACTTTTTCTTTGCAGGAGATTTTTCTTCTTTTTTGCTAAGTTCAGATAAAACATATTCTGTTATATCGTGACCTCCTACAATTAAAACATTGGTATCTATAACAAACTTAAAACCACGTTTTTCAGCCATAAGTTTTACATCTTTTCTCATTTCAGAAAACGCTTCAGATTCAAGTTGCATACCAAGTTCTTGCATTTGACACTGCATAGCATATTGAGCAGTTGCCTGTTCATTTTCATCCATCTCTTTTATTTTTTCTTGGATGGTTTTAAGTTCTGCCTGATATTTTTCCATAGCTTTTTGAAAAGCAGGATGTGCCATCAAAATTTTGCTGGTATCAATTGAAGCTATCTTAATATCTTCTGCAAATGAAGAAATAGAAAAGAAACTTAAAACAAATAAAACTGCAAAGAGCCTGCTTATCAAACTTTTTTTAAACATTATATCTCCTATGTTTGTGGTATTCACAAATCCTTTTTTATTCATTCTAACCCTCAGTTTGCTTCTTTAAGTGGGCGGTGCAGGGCTCGAACCTGCGACCTCCACGATGTCAACGTGGCACTCTAGCCAGCTGAGCTAACCGCCCTAATAAAAATTTAAACTACCCAATTATCTGATTATACTACTTTTTTATTAAAGTGTCCATATTTAGTCTTTTATAATACAAAATGAGCCTGAAAGAGGGCTCGGTTTCAAATACAGATTGAGCCTAAAGAAAAAATGGGTCATAATATAAGGTTATGACACTAAAC
>JALNXB010000013.1 GCA_023230585.1 bacterium | reverse complement strand
TATTACCAGCGTGGGTTAAGTGAGAGATCCTGAAACAAGTTCAGGATAACAAAACGGGGCGTTCCTAAACACATACTTTTTTACTGGAAGAAAAGACAAAAAAATAATAAGGATAAATACGAGGGTTGCCACGTCATTAAAGGCATTCCTCGCAATGCCATAAAACGGCAGATAAAAGCATAAAAGAAAAAAGCTCCCCTCACCTTGCATCCTCTCCCTCAAGGGGATAGGCAAATAAGGAAAGATTGTCATTCCGAACTTGATCAGGAATCTCGTTTTTACGCTGTGCCATTACCAACGTGGGTTAAGTGAGAGATTTTGAAACAAGTTCAGGATAACAAATTGGTGCGTTCGGATGGTATTCTGGGCAGAGAGAAGACAGCCCACCCATTCCATTTTTGCAAGTTTTATCCCTCAGAAATACTGTCGGGACAAGATCCCTCGGGAATACTCGAGGCAAGCGCTGAAGCCAACCTGCGCCATCAACAAGTGCGCCTTAATTGATGCGGTTACTTGGTTACACAAATACAAAAACAAGACGGGTTACTTTTCGAATCTTATGAAACCGGCGTTCTCTACCCGCCATAGTTGTGTCCCTGTTGGTATCCAGTTAAAGAACCCTGCCTTTTTATGAGTCCCTATGCTTAAGGCAAGCTGTTCTACCTCCTGTGGATTAGTACCTAGTTCACTAAGTGGTATTTTCATCTCAGAAGTCCACTCTTTTGTTTCTTCATTGAGAACAGAAACCTTGTACTGTATCTTATCTTCAAGCTGTCTAACCTTCTGGTAAGGCATCTTAAAGAGGTTCTGTACAACAAACTCGCCACTATACCGTGCTGTAAAAATATATACAGGTCCTGTTACCATATCGTCTGTCCACCATCCGTGGCTGTGGGCACCATGCTGTGTTTCTATACCTATCTCAAACCAAGGTTTATGGTTCCTTATTCGAGGTAACATCTCTTTTAGAAATGGGTCAGGATCGTGTTTCGTGCCAATATATAGGTATTCGTTATCATATCTTAACCAGACGTAAGTCCTTGGAGATTTAATAGGCTTTCCCATATGCTCCTTCTCAACTATAATTGCCTCTGTGGGGTTTAAGTCACCCCATTCCTCTTTATCAAGTTTTCCGTCTATTGTTATGGGAACGTTCTTCTTTTTACGCACTGTGTAATATACAGGAGGACTTATTCTTCTCACAGGTACCATTACTGTTCTGTTTGTCTGTGTTAATGGCTGGAACTTGGGATTGTAATATTTACCTATATCTTCCTTACTTCTTTTGATGGGCCAGGTTGCTCTTAGAGAACTTTTATAAACCCCCATACCTTCTTGTGAGATTGGATCGCATCCGGTTAGACCAAACCCAGGGAATCCCGGTCTCAGAGAAAAGTTAAGGTTATCTCTATCCTTAAAAATAATCTCTTCTCCGTCCCAGTTATTTCTTATTATATTATCTGTTTTGGGAGTCATACTAATTGAAATAAAAGGACCTCCTGTGTTTATATTCCGCTCTATAACATTATCCATTGACCAACCTATAGGTTTTTCTCTATATAACATATTTACAAGTTGAGGGTAACGATAACTCCAGGGAGGTTGTTTGTATCTAACCCTCTTAAGATACCTGAAAGCAAGATTTGATATCCTTTGATAAAGAGGTTCACCATCAAGGGTGTTGAAAAGTGCCCACCTGTTACCCTGAGAAATTGACCTGATTTCCCCGTCAATAAAAAGGTTGTTCTCTATACGGTTTTCTGGCTGTGCATTGGAGACTCCATTCCAGAACCTGTAAAAAATGTTGTTCTTTATCACTATTCCACCGTTGATTGCGTCTATATGAATAGCATTAACACCCTGCGAAAGGTTTGGAGAAGAGTGAGGACTTATATGGTGGAAAAAGTTGTTTCTTATAAGGTTACCCCTGTTCATAAGATACCAAGGTTCACCGTAAGTGTACATTATGCCTATTTCTCTGCCTTCTGTTGGTGCATCGTGTATCTCATTATATTCAAGGATATGGTCGTTAGCGTCAAACTTGACTGCTATTGATGGAGAGTCATACATAAGGTTGTGAGATGCCCTCTGACCAACACCGTTAACATTGAGAGCGTTTGCATAACTACCACCGCTAAACCTGTTGAACCTGTAGATATGATTATTATCAGCTATATGTTTGGAAGGGATAAGTTTTTCTCTATCGCCCCCTGTCATAAAGATGCCTCCACCGGTATCGTAAATATCACAACCAATTATTGCATGATTCCAACCATTTCTGACCCGGTATCCATTCTGTCCGGTATTACGTATTGTACATCCGGCAATAAGATTATTTTTTCCACCTTCCCAGTTTACTGCGTCTGCTCGTACAGCTTCCAGAGTAAGCCCGTAAAAGATGAGATTAGAAGCATTTTTAGACAATATGATTGGCTCACTTAAGATAGAAACGATAATCTCGTTATTTTTTATCTCATCGGGTGGGTAGAAGTATAGTTTGCCTGTCTCCCTGTCAAGATACCATTCGCCGGGGGAATCTATTTCGCTTAACAGATTATATACAAAATAGGGGACATTTTCTCCAACACGCGTATTATAGTTTGGGTAAGAGGGGCTCCACCTTATATCTTCTTCCAGAGTAATTGTTTTATTTTTAACATCAATAGATTTAAGTTTAACGTGGTCCTGAGCATATACCATATACCAAAAGCCGTGTAACCAAACATCTTTTTCTTCAAGCCAACGCTCAGGTCTGTTATCGTCATAATGTATTACACTCTTTCTAAACTTACCTCTACCTCTATATTCTCCGTCAGGATTGGGTATATTTGCTGTTCTGGTGTACACTTTGTTGGGCCAGCGGGATATCTGCATTACTTTTCCATTATAAAATAACTCTAGAGGGCTGATACTATCCTTCCCGTGTCCCCCCCGGTTCGCATATTTTCCATAATCGGTAATATTCTGAGATTTTAGGTCAGAGACCCATACCTTGCCTTTTGACTCTTCAGGTAACCTGCGTATAATGTCTGGATCTGTTAGTGGTGTAAAGTTCTTTACCTCTACTCCGCCTATAAGACGTACTTCTTCATTGTTATAATTTCTATATACCACAGGTGAATCTTCCTCACCTGAATCTTCCTTGGCAAATAGAAGCCCCTCTGAAAGGAAGTATCTTCCACCTCTCAGATATACTACTATACCACCTTTAGGCATACCATTTTCTTTTAAACTCTTCACTTCTTTCTGTGCCCGTTTTATTGTTGCAAAAGGGTTTCTTAAAGTGCCTTTATTGGTATCTTTTCCTTTGGGAGAAACATATAAGGATACTTTAGGGCTGTTTATCCTTGCTAAAAGTTTTTCATCAGAACTTTTAATCTGTTCCCCGTCTTTAAGGCCGTCGATAGACTCCAGTCTGTCTATAAGTTTTACCCTGTAGCCCTCACTTGGTTGTGGTGAAGTCTCTTCTTTTCGTAGGAGTTCTTCATATACCCGTCTTGCTGTATTGTAATTCCCTTCGCTTTTGTAGGTATCTCCTATACCCAAACTTGCTGTGAAAAGATGATGTTCAAGGGCACCTTCTATCTCCAACGCTTTCTGGTAAAGTTCTCTTGCGTTTTTGTAATCTTTCTGTTGGTTATATATTTCTGCCTCACGGAAAAGAGTATATATCCAGTAGTATGGAGTTAAACCGTGTATCTTGTATATTTCTCCAAATGTTTTATGGGCATTTGGATAGTCTTTCTCCAACCGGTAACTCTCTGCAATATTAAAGAGAGCATATTCTTGTCCGTAACTTGGTAATCCTTTTAATTTTTCATATTCAACACGGGCACCTTTATAATTTTTAGATTTTAAGAAAGAATCTGCTCTGGAAAAGACGTCTGCCTCTGAGACTTGTATAAAACCTTGTGCTCTGACTAAGATCTCTTCTTCGGTTAAAACTCTATTGTATATAACAACTTCGTCTATATCGAGGGTAACATCACTACGGTCAAGAGCAACAGTTCCCGCACCCATATTTAACTGGAAAAACCGATTAGTAGGGGTATATTCGCCGTCATATCCCTGTTTTTTTACTTTTACCCTTTTGCCGTTCTGTATTTCAGTCATTTCTACTATGTCAGTAGCAAGAATGCCGTTGATATACATCTTCATTCGTTTGCCGTCCCATGTTGTAGCAAAATGGTACCAGGTATCTTCTGGCATTGCCTTTTTGCCTGTTACAAGCGCATAATGAAGAACGGGCCTGCCAATGCCAAAGTATATCTCGCCAGCCCTGTTCTGCCAAAAATTCACTCCTATCTGCCATCCTCTGGTAAATCCTTCTGTAGAAAGGAGTACATTAAGGCCGTCACCTTGCCTGCGAAACCAGCATTCAGCTGTGAACTGTTTGTTTTCAATGTTAAGGGTTGGCCCTCTGAAATACCCTTTTATCATTCTTGCGGCAAACTTCTCAGGCCATCTGCCTTCTATAACCTGCAAATCGTCATATATCTTTCCTGTTTTTGTATCTTTGTATGGGTGGTACGTTAAATCGCGCCCGGCTTTACTTAAATCTTTGAGAATTTTTGTGTCTTCTTTCAGGTTTTCAAAGGTGTAGTAAGCTACAACGCTTTCATCCTGTCTTAAGGAATCACGGGTTTTGAGCCAGTTGGAATAGCCAGAATTGTTTGCTGAAAGGAAAGTGCTTGATAAAGCAAGTAGTATGAAAACGGCTATTGACCTTTTCATTTTTATCTCCTTGTTTAAGTGTTAAATATTTTCGCTTTTATTGTAATTATAGAACTAATTTAAAGTTATGTCTAATAGTTGTTGGTGCCATTCTGGACTTATCCCGAGTACCCCCGAGGGAATTCCCACGTTAGTTAAAACACCGCTCGCAATACACAAAATATTTGATAAATAAACTTTTCATTTCTAATATTGACAAAAAAAGAAAAAAAGTATTAAATATATAGCATATACAAAATCTCTATTCCATATATCAGGAGAACCCTTATGAAAAAAAACTTATTACTTGTTTTTGTTGCTGTATGTTTTTTGTTTGCAGGATGCTCAAAAAAAGAAGGTGTTGTGCCTTTGGATAAATCAAAAATTGATGAAGCAGTACAATTTGGAAAAGATAATGTTGCTTTAACTGAAACAGAATTTATTGAACCTTGGACAAAAAGTTCTGGTGGATATGCTAAAGGTGGAGGCGTTGTGACTGTTGTTACTCCTTTTTTGAGGATAGCTCTTTTATCTAAAAAGCATTCCAATGCAGGAAGTAAACTTAGCGATAAAATGTTTAAAGAGTTGCTTATGAAAGAAGCAGAAATTTTAAATTTTGAAGTAACTCTTTATGGTGATGAATATTCTTTTGCAAGAAATATAGATTATATTCTTGTATGTAATGATAAAGAATATAAACCTATTGCACAATTTATGCCTTCCTACTCTGATATGGGGCGTGACTATACCTGTATAGCAAAAGGGTGGGTTAAATTTGATAAAAAAGATATACCTGATGATTCAATAGTCAACCTAAAAGTTAAATTTAAAACAAATTTAAAAAACAAGGATTTTGAAAATTTAAGTTTTAACTTTAACCTTAAAGATTATAAGTGATACCTTACCTATTACAATATTCTTATTAATAACTATGAGAAGAATTTACATAGATAAGAAGGACTGTTTTAAAAAAGACAACTCTATTTCTATCACTGGTGACACACACCATTATCTCCACAATGTCTTAAGAATTAAGCCTAATATGTTTTTTATTGGTTTTGACGGTACAGGAGATGAGTTTGAGATACAAATACTAAGTTGTGAAAAAAGAAATGTTTCAGGAATAATAAAAAAATTGATAGCAACTCAGAACAGAGAAACCCCGTTTGAGGTAACCCTTTTTCAGAGTATTCCCAAAGGTAGTAAAATGGATTTTATCATAAAAGAGGCCTCTCAGTTAGGATTAAAAAAAATTGTTCCTATTATTAGCCAACGAGTTGTTGGTTTTGATTCAAAAGAAATACCAGTTAAAAAAATAGAAAGATGGAAGAAAATTGCTATCGCTTCTTCGTCCGTTTCTCAAAGACGATTTGTTACAGATATAGATACTCCAACATTTTTTAAGGATGCGTTAACAAAGGATATGGATATTTCAATTCTTTTTTGGGAAGACTCAAAAGTGTTATTAAGAGAGGTGCTAAACGAGTCTGTTAAAAAAACGTTCTTTTCTGTTGGGATTTTTGTAGGTCCAGAAGGTGGTTTTTCAGTTGAAGAAACAGATATGGCTTTGAGAACAGGTGTAAAAATTGCAAGTTTAGGTAAAAGAATACTAAGGGTAGAGACTGCTTCAATTGTTGCAACTGCTATTACTGTCTATGAGTTAGAGAACAATATTTCTTGTTAAGATATTTGAGGTTGTTTTGGTTTTAGGGCAATATATATTAACCCTGTTAGAAGAACCATTATGCTCATAATAACAAATGAAATTAACATATTTAAAATATGCCCTAAAAAACCTGCCAAAAGAGGTCCAATAAAAAGCCCCGCTCCAATTATACCTTCGTGAATCTCTGTAGGAAGGTTGTGTTTAATATGTAGCACAATACTATTGTGGTAAGAAAATGCTCCTGTTATCCCTATAATGAACATACCTAAAAATACTATTGCAGGGTAAGGAGATAACCCTACCATAATAGTTCCGAGTGAAAAAAGAACGCAGGAATAAAGAAAAGAGTGTTTGTGTAAAACAAGGCTCTTTTTTGTCAAAACACCAAAAGCTAAACATCTAAACAATAGTAGTGAACCAAACATAATGCCTATGAGTTGTGGACTAAAGTTTCGTTCAAGCCCGATTTTTGGGAATAGAAACATTATTGCTCCTACTGAAGTTAAATGTAAAAAACTTAGTAGTCTTATTTCAATTATTTTTTCAAGAGGAGCTTTTAGGTAATCAGAAAAATCATTTTGTATAACAGTAGGTTTGGTAATTCTATGTCGTTTAAAATATAGACCCAACATACCAATTAAGCCAAGTATTAAAGCTGCTTTAAAAGGTGCTTTTTTATTTAATGCGTAAAGTATACCAACAAGAAAAGAGCCAAATATAGTGCCAGCAGACCAGGATATATTAAAAAAACCTAATCTTTTTTCGCCTTCCTTACTGCTGAAACAATATTGGATGGAAGGCCAAAATATCCCATAAAAAAGACCTGCTAAAACAAGCATAAAAAATATTAGAGGGACAGATAGATAGTATATTGACCAATATATCAGTCCTGCAATGGCTGGAATAAATATAAACCAGTTTGTCTTTTTTTGAGAAAAGAAACGTGCTTTAAGAAATGTTGTGGCAGTATAAGAAAAACCTGCAACAAACCCTGCTACCCCAATTATTAAGGGGCTACTGCCTTTTACTTCGTGTAGAAACATTGATAACGCCACACTAATGGAGGTATTAAGAAAATCCATTATAAAAGCAGCAATATAAATTGAAATAAACATTTTAGTTTTTAGGTTAAACTTAGTCTTCCTTAGATTGAGCTTTTTTGAGGTTTAATAGTAACTCTATATTGGTTTTAGTGGTTTTGATTAAGTTAATCAATTTTTCCATTGCTTCAACAGAGTTTAGTGAAGCTAAAACTCTTCTCAATAACCACATAAGTTGTAATTCTTCTGCATTAACAAGAAGTTCCTCTCGCCTTGTTCCAGATCTGTTTATATCTATTGCTGGGAAAGTTCGTCTATCGGAAAGTTTTCTTTCAAGGTTAATTTCCATATTACCAGTCCCTTTAAATTCTTCAAAGATTACATCATCCATTTTGCTTCCTGTATCTATTAGGGCAGTACCTAAAATGGTTAAACTTCCACCTTCTTCAATATTTCTCGCTGCACCAAAAAATCTTTTAGGTTTATCAAGAGCGTTGGATTCAAGCCCACCTGTCATAATTTTGCCAGTGTGAGGAACCAACACATTGTATGCTCTTGCAAGTCTGGTGATACTATCAAGAAGTATTACAACATCCATCTTATGCTCTACAAGTCGTTTAGCTTTCTCTATAGCTATCTCTGCAACTTGAGTATGTCTTTCCGGGGATTCATCAAAAGTAGCACTTATAACCTCTCCTTTTACAATCTTTCTCATTTCGGTAACTTCTTCTGGCCTTTCCGCAACCAATAAAACAATCAAATATACTTCAGGATTATTTGTTGCAATTGCGTTTGCAAGTTTTTGTAAAATAACAGTTTTACCAGTTCTTGGTGGGGAAACAATCAACCCTCTTTGTCCTTTTCCAATAGGGGTAGAAATATCTATAACCCTTGTAGTGAGTTCATCAGGAGTTGTCTCAAGAATAAATCTTTTGTTAGGATGTATTGGGGTTAGTTCTTCAAAAGGAATTCTCATTTGAATGTTTTCTGGTAGGTCGTTGTTTACTTTTTCAACCTTAAGAAGTGCAAAATATTTTTCATTCTCTTTTGGAGGTCTAATTTGTCCACCAACAGTATCTCCTGTCTTTAAGGCGAATTTTTTAATTTGGGATGGAGATATGTAAATATCGTCAGGTCCTGGTAGATAATTGTAGTTTGGTGAACGGAGAAACCCAAACCCGTCAGGTAAAATTTCCAGGACACCTTCACCTATCAATAGACTATCCTTTTGTGTTTGAGATTCCATTATTTTGTAGATTAATTCTTCTTTTCTAAGATTACTAACTCCGTTTATTTTTAAGTTTTTTGATATCGCTTGAAGTTCTGCCATTGTTAATTTTCTTAACATAGAAATATCAGTTTCTTTTTTTTGTTGCATTGTATATCCTCCTAATAATAATATTCAATTATAAACTTTAATTTTTTTTGAAGGGGTTGATAGATTTAATTTTAGGTTTTAAAATAGTGAGCTTTTATGGAGCTCTTTTTGTAAATCTTTGATAATTTTTTTTACCTGCGCGGTTGTTTCATATAAAGAACCGGAGTTGAAAATGATATAAGATGCGTTTTTCTCTTTTTGTTTCAAAGGAATTTGGTTTGCTAGTCTGCTTTTTATATCTTCAGGCGAAAACTTCTCTTTTAATCGTGAATATATTTTATCAAGCGGAGAACTTACCACAATTATTTTACTAAAGAAGGATTCCGATTTAGTTTCAAAAAGTAAAGGAATCTCAAACACTATTATACCACCTTTATTTCTAAAATCAAATATTATTTTATTAAACTCAGCAAAAACAAGTGGGTGTATCAACTCCTCGTGTTCTTTTTTTTTCGTTGTATTTGAGAAGATGGTTTTGGCAATAGTTTTTTTATCAACCTCTTGGTTATTGATTATCTTATCGCCAAAAATAAGTTGTAGGCTCTTTTTAACATCTTCTCTTTTAAGAATTTGATGAACAATAGCATCAAGCGAAAAGTATGGAACACCTTCCTCTTGAAACACTTTTCCTACTGTTGTTTTTCCTGAACCAAATATACCAGTAATTCCAACAACAATCAATTTCTTTGTTGTTGAACTCTCTATGTTCCCAGATTCCATGAATTTATATATTCTTTCTGTTGTTTTGTAAGTGTATCAATTTTTATACCCATACTTTCAAGTTTAAGGCGAGCAACCTCTATATCTATTTCTTGCGGGACATTGTACACTTTTGGTTCTAAAGGATTATTCTCTCTGATATATTTTACAGAAAGAAACTGGTTTGCAAAACTTAAATCCATAACCGCCGAAGGATGACCTTCAGCACAAGCAAGGTTTACAAGCCGACCTTCTCCAAGTATATAAACATTCCTACCGTTGTTTAGTGAGTATTCGTCAAGCCCTTGCCTTATATTTGTCTTTTTTATAGTCGATTTTTCAAGTTCTGTTAAATCTATTTCAACATTAAAATGGCCTGCATTTCCAAGTATAGCACCGCTCTTCATTTTTAAAATTTCATTTATTGTAATAACAGAAGTATTTCCTGTAGAAGTAATGAATATATCGCCCTTTTCTGATGCTTCAGAAATAGGCATTACCCAGTATCCATCCATAGCGGCTTCAAGTGCTTTTATGGGGTCTGTTTCTGTAACAATTACTTTTGCACCCATTCCTTCAAACCTTTTTGCGATACCTTTGCCACACCACCCATAACCTGCTACAACAGCAATCTTTCCACTAATAAGTATATTTGTAGCTCTAAGAACCCCATCAATTGTGGATTGCCCTGTACCGTATCTATTGTCAAAAAGATGTTTCGTGTTAGCATCATTTACTGCTATAACTGGAAACTTAAGAAGGTTGTTACTGGCAAGATTTTTAAGTCTTACTACCCCTGTGGTCGTTTCTTCAGTTGCACCAATTATATTTGTAGCGTAAGATGGGTTCTTATGAAGAGAAGATATAAGGTCGCATCCATCATCAACAACGATATGAGGTTCTTTTTTCATAATATTGTTAATATTTTCATAATAACTTTTATTATCTTCACCTCTTTTTCCAAACACACCTATATTTTCATTTTTTACAAGGTGTGCTGAAACATCGTCTTGAGTACTTAAAGGGTTAGAAGCGCAAAGATATACTTCTGCTCCAGAACTTTTTAGTGTTGTCATAAGGTTAGCTGTTTCAGTGGTAATGTGCAAGCAACATCCAACCCTTATCCCTTTTAAAGGTTTTGAATTAGAATACCTTGACTTTATTAGATTTAAAACGTTCATCTCCTTAAAAGCCCATTCTACACGTTTTCTACCTGTCTCTGCAAGAGAGATATCTTTAATTGAATATTCCATTTTTTCCTCTTATATATAGTTGGCGTATGCCAAATTTGGCTATGCTTTAAGTAGTATTTCTCCTAATATTTCAAATCTTTTAAAAGTACTTATAGACCCCCTCCATTTTTTTGTCTAACGGCGTCTTCTCCCGAGTACTTCCGAGGGCTAAAATTCATAAGAACTCCCTTTCTTTTATGTCTTCTCTCTGCCGTTTTATGTCATTGCGAAGCCCCTTGGGGTTACTCTGGATAAACCTCGTCTTTATCATTACGTCTTTCGTTTTTTGGCACAACTATATGTGCTTATGAACTGGTTTTAAATATTTGAACTGAATCTTTTTCTTCCCATTTAAAACCTTCTTCTTCTCTGCCAAAATGTCCATAACAGGCAGTTTTAAGATAAATTGGATTTAAGAGTTCAAGTTTCTTTATAATTCCTAAAGGTGAAAGGTCAAAATTATCTCTAATAATTTTGACTAAATCGTTATCTCGTATAAGTCCTGTCTTTTCAGTATTTACCATTATAGATACCGGTTGAGCAATTCCAATAACATAAGCAAGTTGTATATGACATTTTTTTGCTAAACCAGAAGCTACAATATTTTTTGCAAGATACCTTGCCATATATGAAGCCGACCTATCTACCTTGGATGGGTCTTTTCCAGAAAAGCAACCTCCACCGTGACTGCCAACTCCACCATAAGTATCTACAATGATTTTCCTACCAGTAACTCCAGTATCGCCTTGTGGCCCACCTATTACAAACCTTCCAGTTGGGTTAATAAACACCTTCATATCCTTATTCTGCATCTCTTTAGGGATGATTATATCGATTACCATCTCTCTTAAGTCGTTCTGAATAGTCTTTTGGCTAACATCAGGACTATGTTGGGTTGATAATACAACGCTTTCAACACTTTTTGGTATACCGTTTTCGTATAAAACAGTAACCTGAGATTTTCCATCAGGCCTTAAATATGGTAATTCTCTACTTTTTCTGAGGTAAGAAAGCCGTTTAACAAGTTTATGGGCAAGTGAAATTGGTAATGGCATCAACTCAGGGGTTTCGTCTGTGGCGTACCCAAACATCATCCCTTGGTCACCTGCACCACCTTTATCAACCCCTAACGCTATATCTTGAGATTGGTTTTGAATAGAGGTAATGATAGCACTTTCATTAAAATGAAACCCGTAAGAGGTATCTATATATCCGATATTTTGTATCAAATCTCTTACTAATTCAGGAATATAAACATATTTTTCAGTTGTTATTTCTCCAGTAATAAAAACAAGACCTCTCGTAACAAGTGTTTCGCAAGCTACTCTACCTTTTTTATCAGATTCAAGCACGTTATCAAGTATAAGGTCAGATATTTGGTCACATATCTTGTCTGGATGACCTTCCGTAACAGATTCTGATGTAAATATGTAAGAATGATTCATTGTGTCTCCGTTAGTTGTTTCTTTAAAATTTGTATCTCTTCAATTTCGGTCGGGTTTTCTTTATTTAATATAGCCAAGTAAAAACTCACCCAATCACCAAGTATAATTAAATAGAGCATATTTTCTATTAAAGATTTTTCTTCAGTTTTGATTGTGATTATATCTGGCTGAACTTTTGAAATAATCTCTTTTGTAATTTGAAACCTAAGTTTAATACGTGGATGTTCTTTATTAGATTCAAAAAATATTGGAACACTTTTTTTGATAAACCATTTAGGGTTTCTCCAAGCCATTATCTCGTTATGGTTCATCTCTGGGAAGGTATTGGTAAAAGCGAAAGCTTTACTATTTTCAGCAAGTTGTGTTTTCCATCTTGAACTACACGAGGATAACATATTTGAAGAATAAATAACAGGTATTTTATTATAAATCTTTTCTGCTATTGCAATTGCTAAATTATTTTCTGATTCTGGCGAAAATTCTTTTACCCAAACAGTTATTTTTTTTAGAATATTTTTATTGAACGGTTCTAATATTTTTAGGTTTGCAAGAATGTTATAAGATGGAAAAAAAAGATAACCAAACGCACTTCTTGGAGGAAACCCATTAGGAAGTTTAGCAATAGGAATTTTATTGGCGTTCGATATAGATTCAATCTCCCCTCCGCTTGTAATACAAGCAATCTGAGCATTAGATTTTAGCCCTTCTTTTAAAACATTAACTGTTTCTTCTGTGTTGCCAGAATAACTTGCAATAAGGAATAAAGAATCTTTGTTTGCCCATAAGGGAAACTTATATTCTCTGTTGACATACAAAGGGGTTTTGGAGTAAGTATCACATAATGTTTTTAGTACATCTCCTCCTATAGCTGAACCGCCCATTGCAGAAAATATAATATTTTTAGGTGGAAGAATCCTTTCAGTATTGGTTGGTATAGAATATGCAGTTTCACACTGTTGCGGAAAACTTGTTAGTTTATATAACATATCATCATTGTCGAATTTTTCAATTAAACTTTTAGTTGACATAATACTCCCATTATATTTTTTGAGGAAGAAAATTATTTAAACTTTTTTTGAAGGTACTTATAAACATCCGAATGGTTGTCAAAGACTTCTATCTCTTTTGCAACACTTTTCAGGTAAGAATAGTCAAACTGTCGTAATCTATCTTTTACTGCAGGTATGGCAACGGGTGCCATACTAAACTCAACAGCTCCTAAACCAGCAAGTAAACAAGCTATCTCAGGTATAGAAGCCATTTCACCACATATCCCTGTCCATATACCTTCTTTTGACGCATTTTCAATTGTCAGTTTTATCAAATGTAAGACAGCAGGGTGGCAGGGTTGGTAAAGGTGTGCAATCTTTGAGTTTCCTCTATCTGCTGCAAGAGTGTATTGAACAAGGTCATTTGAACCTATACTAAAAAAATCAACCTCTTTTGCTAACCTATAAGAAATTAATGCTGCCGAAGGAACCTCAATCATCACCCCAACATCTATATCAGAATTAAAATCAACTTTTTCTTTTTTTAAATCTTTTTTTACTTTTTGAAGTATCTCTTTTGATTGAATAATCTCTTCAATAGTTGAAACCATTGGAAACATAATTTTTAAATTTCCACAAGCAGCAGCCCTCAAGATAGCCCTTAACTGAGTTTCAAAAATATCTAATCTTTCAAGACAAAACCTTATGCCTCTCCAGCCAAGAAAAGGGTTCAACTCTTTAGGGTAGGGCGATTTAGATAGAAATTTATCACCACCAATATCAAGAGTTCTAATAATTATGTCGTTTTCTTGAGTTTTTCCACACACTTTTTTATACGCAAGGAATTGTTCTTCTTCACAAGGAAGGTCTTTTCTGTTTAAATATAAATACTCAGTTCTATACAAACCGATACCTTCTGCACCATATTTTTCTGCTGTCTCTATTTCTTCTGGCAACTCAATGTTTGCTTGTAATTTAATATTTCTACCATCTTTTGTTTTTCCTAAAAGATTCTTCAAGAAAGACAACTGCCTATTTTTCAAAACAAGTTCTTTCTGTTTTCTTTTATATTTTTGTATTGTTGAAGCTGAAGGATTTTGGATAATTATTCCATCATTTGTGTCAATAATAACAGAATCACCGTTCTGCAACAGTTCTGTTACCTTCTCTTTAGCAACAATAGCTGGTATTTCAAGAGCCTTAGCAAGAATAGCTGTGTGAGAAGTTACACTACCAACCTCTGTTATAAAACCTATTACATATTTCTTGTCGAGAGAGACCGTTTGACTTGGTGCAAGGTCGTGAGCAACTATAATTTCTTCCTTCTGTTTTTTTATTTTCATTACATCTGTTTTCTTCAGTTTAACTATAATTCTCTCAATAACGTCAGACATATCTATTCTTTTATCTTTCATTAAATCTTCAGAAGATTTTTTAAACTCGTAACTGATATTTTCTAAAACTTTTTTTAAAGCAGTTTCAGTATTAACCAGTTCTTTGGTTATTATGTCTTTTGTTTTCTCAATAAAAAAAGGATCATTCAATAAAGAAAGATGAAAATAAAAAATATCTGCATACTTGTTACCTGCAGTTTCTTTTAACTCTTCTTGTTTTTTTAAAATCTCTTTTTCGGCCTCTTTTTTTGCAGAAAGAAATCTTTCAATCTCAGAGTTAATTTTATTTTTAGAAATAGTATGCTCAGGGTCACCAAGTAGGTTGTTCTTTAAAATCAATACCTTACCAATAACAATGCCGGGCGAGAGCCCTAATCCGTAAATTTTTCTCATTTAAAATGGTTTTATGTAGTTGAAGAAAGCTTTTCGTCGTCTTCTATTATTATTTGCATAGCTTCTGAAGCAGTTTTAGAGTTTCTGAGGGCTGTTCTGAAGGTTCTGTTTTTGAGGAGTCGTGCAATTTTAGCAAGAGCTTTCAAATGTTCTCCAATCGATTTTGTTGGGGCAAGAATTAAAAATATTATATTTACAGGTTCTCCGTCAAGAGAATCAAAAGAGACGCCGTTGTCTGATATTCCAACCGCTCCAACAAGTTTTTCTATCTGGTCGGTTTTAGCGTGAGGAACAGCTATCCCTTGTCCAATACCAGTAGAACCAAGTTTTTCTCTTTCTAAAACTATGTCAAGGATTTCACTGCTATTTTTAATATAGTTTTTAGATTTTAATACATTAAGAAGTTCTGAAAGAGCCTCTCTTTTTGTTTTACCTTGTAGGTTAATTAAAACAGATTCTTCCTTTAAAAAATCAATTATCTTCATTATCCACTCCTTTAAATTTAAATATTTATTTTTTAATTGTGGGACTTATTGGTGATTTTATCGTGTTGTTTTCTCAACTGTCTTTTTGTTCTGCTGTATAGACTTTCTATCCCTTTGGCAATATCATCGCTACTCTCTTCAATAAAAATAGAAGAGTTTTTGCTATCAACTCTAATCTTTAAGGAATATAAGTGTTTCTCTTTGGTAATATACAACTCAGCCACACCTTTACCAAATACAAATTTGTCTAACTTGCCAAACTTTTCTTCAATATATTCTTTAAACTTTTTATCTATCTCTACTGCGGACTGAATTTTTATTTCCATTTTCATCTCCTTATTTTTTAAGACTGTCTATTTGTTTATAATTTGCTAATGAAAAATTTTGGAAATAATATTTAAGAATTTCAATATAATCTTTACCTTCTTCTGCCATCTTGCGGGCTCCCCATTGGCACATACCTACCCCGTGCCCATATCCAGTGCCAGTAAAAACTACATTATTTCCTGACATCCTAATAGAAAAATTTGTACCTGGGATAACAGAAGGTGAAGTAAAAAGAATTTTTGGAGCTTTATTGTTTACTGCCATTCTAAATTTATGCGCCGATAAAACCATTACTCTACCATTAGTGGCGTAAAATTTCAAATTTTTTGCTCTACCGCTTTTCCCTCTTTCTGAAATAACCACACTTTCAAGATTTGGAAACCCAATAAAGTAAGAAATTTCTCTTTTGGTAAATGTTTTTTGCCAATGGTAATAAGGCGTTCTGGCACAATAAGGGTCGTTAACAGATTTAAGTGATGGGCATTTTCCTCCCCATACTTCTTCAGGTAGAGCAGTTGCACCACCACAGTTAGCGTGAAAGAAAATTTGAGCAATTTCACCGTTGACAGTTAAAACTTCGCCTTTGGTGCTATAAACAGCTTCCTTAATTTTTTCACAATTTGTTACTCCGTAGACCTGATGAAAGATAGAATTTTCTATATCGTAAGGTAAATTTTTGCTTTTATTTTCGCACATTTTATGTAAAGCAAAAGTTCGTGAAAGAACAGCTTGAGCTTTTAAAGCTTCAAGAGGCCAAAGCGAATCCATCTCTTTGGAAAGAACACCTTCAATATATTCTTCAAGGTCTACCTGGTTTATAACAAGAGATTGACCAGCGTGTTTTGAAATTATGAACTCTCCTTTAAATTTGTTTGCAAGGTTAGATAAAGCCACAACAGGATTGTAACCCTTCCAGAGGCAAACATTTATCTCTTGTGAGTGTGAAGGTTTCATAAAAAGAATAAAAACTAAAAATATAAGAACAACTCTATTTTGTAAGAATTTGTACATTTACATTCCCATCAATCTTTAAATTGTTATCAACAAAACTGTAGTATATTATATCTCCTGAAAATTTATTGCTTCCACTTTCAAGGACAGGGTTATCTTCCATTATTATCATCTTTTCTGTTTCAAGGTAGGTCAATTTTTTACAGGTTCCTTTCATATTTACTTTTCCTGTTGATAACTCCTTGTAATTAATCTTAACATTACCCGTAAAAACAACCTTATTTATCTTTTTTGTTTCGGGACTAACATCAAACTGTCCTTTCCCCTCTTTACCTGTTGAAATTTCAATCAATTCACTGGAAGTTGTTAAAGACAATAGAGGTTTATTCACTGAAGTACCATCATTTCTTGCAATCTCCGCAGATTCTCCTGTAAGCACAAAACTCATTTTATCAGCAAATTGTCTAAAAGTAAATTCTTCAATCTTTTCTTCTTCTTTTGTAACTACTGGTTGTTCTGGTTTTGGTGAACAGCCATAAGTAAAGATAAGCCCAATCAAGAGGCAAAGAATTTTTCTAAGATATCGGTCCATCTATTCTGCTCCTTTAAAATGAGTTCAACAGCTTCTCTGAACGCTCCGTCTCCACCTTTTTGTTTGCATACATAATGAGCCGTTAATTTTACATCCTCCACAGCATCAGCAGGGGCAATAGCGTAAGCAGATTTTTTCATAGGTGGGATATCTGGAAGGTCGTCACCGATATAACAAATTTCTTCCCAAGAAGTGTTGTTCTGAAAAATAAATTCTTCCATCTGCTCAACTTTATTTTCTATCCCCTCAAAATAATACTCCAACCCAAGTTGTTTAAACCTTTCATAAGTCTCTTTTGATTCTTTACCGCTTATAAGAACTGGATGTATGCCAGATATTTTTAAAAGTTTAAACGCAACACCGTCCTTTATATTAAAAAATCTATACATACATTTATCTTTATAAAATATTTTTCCGTCGGTAAGAACTCCATCAACATCAGAAACAAAGTATTTGATTTTTTTTATCATATTCTTTATTTTCAATAACCTACCTTAAACTCTTTTTTCCCAAGTAGGTCGTGTAAATGAACAACACCTTTAGGAGTCCCATTTTTATTAAGAATAACAAGAGAGGTTATTTCCATTTTTTCCATTACTTCAAGAGCTTTTATTGCTAAGTTCTCTTTGTCGATAGTTTTTGGGTTAGGGGTCATACAGTTTCTTGACAGTGCACCAGAAATATCTGTCTTCTTGATTAAGAATCTTCTAATATCTCCGTCAGTTAAAATTCCTTCTACAACTTTGTTTTGATTAACCACAAGAGTTAACCCAAGGTTTTTATCGTCTATTTCTTTAATAGCTTGAGTTAATTTTGAGTTAATATCTACCATAGGAATTTTGTCCCCTGTTGCCATAACATCTTTTACCTTAAGCATAAGCCTTTTGCCAAGATTACCTGCTGGATGAAAGAATGCAAAATCCTCTTTTTGAACACCTTTTGCAGCCATAAGGGTAAGAGCTAACGCATCTCCAAGTACAAGCGCACAGGTAGTGCTTGAAGAAGGGATAATTCCAAAAGTGTCTGCTTCTTCAATTTCTCCTGTTGATATAGTTATATCGCTCTGCATCCCAATACAAGAAGATACAGATGAGGTGAGAGAGATTATAAAAGCACCGATTTTTTTTACAGAAGGGATAATTCTTGTTATTTCATCAGTTTCGCCACTATTGGAAATAATAATAACGATATCGTTCTGCGAAACCATACCAAGGTCGCCGTGAACAGCATCACCAGGGTGAAGGAAAATAGATGGGGTACCGATACTTGCAAAAGTGCCAGCAATTTTTCTGCCAATTATACCACTTTTTCCCATCCCAGTTACAATTACTTTCCCTTTACATTGTAACATTGCATTTACAGCATCAGTAAAATCTTCACCTATTCTTTCTCTTATATTTTCAAGATTTGAACATTCTATTTCTATAACTTTTTTAGCATAATTTATCAGTTTTTCTTTATTATTATTTTGTGTTTGTGGCATAATGTATCTCTTTCAATTGTTTTAAAAGTTTTTTTAGGTCAGTTAATTTAAGCATATTAGGTCCATCTGAAAGAGCTTTTTCGGGGTTGGGGTGTACTTCCATAAAAATTCCATCACAACCTGTAGCAACAGCAGCTTTTGCAAGGTAAGGAACAAACTCTCTATTTCCGCCGGATGCTCCACCGAGTTTTCCCGGCTCCTGAACACTATGAGTAGCATCGTAAAAGACAGGGTAGCCGAAACCTCTCATTATAGGTAAAGCGCGAAAATCTGTTACAAGTGTATTATATCCAAAACTTGTGCCTCTTTCGGTTATAATAATATTAGAGTTTCCAGCAGAGACAGCCTTCTCTATAATATTTTTTACTTCCCAAGGAGAAAGGAATTGTCCTTTTTTTATATTTAAAGGTATGCCTGTTTGTGCGCTTTTCAAAAGAAGGTCTGTTTGTCTACACAAAAAAGCAGGTATCTGAATTATATCAACAACTTCACTAATATCTTTTACTTGACTAACGCAATGTATATCAGTAATTATTGGAAGGTTAAACTTTTCTTTTACCTTAGCAAGAAGTTTAAGTCCCTTTTTTAGTCCAGGACCTCTATATGATTGAATAGATGTTCTGTTTGCTTTATCAAAAGAAGATTTAAAAACAAAAGGAATATCTTCATATGAAGTTATTTCTTTTAAAAACTCTGCGGTTTTGAAAAGAGTAAGTTCATCTTCTATAACGCAAGGTCCAGCTAAAAGACAAAAGGTACCCTCTCCAACTTCAAATTTTCCAATTTTTATTCTTTTTACCATAATCTTTGGTCAACTTAACCGGGAGGCCACTTCATAATTCTTCCGCCAAGAAGATGTATATGTAAATGGTCAACTGTCTGCCCAGCATTTTTGTTTGTGTTAATTATTAGTCTATAACCTGATTCTGAAATATTCTCTTGCTTAGCAATTAAAGAGGCGGTCTGAAGTAATGTACCCAATAGTAACCTATCATCACTTTCGGAAATATTAGAAATATGTTGTTTAGGAATTATAAGTATATGAACAGGCGCTTGGGGATTAATGTCTTTAAACGCAATAGAAAGAGCATCCTCATAAACCTTATTACAAGGTATTTCTCCCTTTACCATTTTACAAAAAATACAATTATTCATTTTACTTATTTTAAGTTAAAGTTTTCTTGCAGTTTTAACGTTCATAAATGACTGTATAATATCTCTCTCTTCAAAACTATTGAAATTGTCTACCCCTATACCACATTCGGTATTCAATTTTACCTCTTTAACATTCTCTTTGAAACGTTTTAAACTATTTATCTTACCTTGATTAATAACGGCACCATTTCTTATTACTCTACATAAAGAGTTTCTAACTATTTTGCCTTCAAGTACTATTGAGCCAGCAACAGAAGAGTTGTCTGAAAGGTTGAAGACTTGTTTAACCATAGCCTGTCCAAGTAAAACTTCTTTGAGTTCTGGTTGGAGCATACCTTCAACTGCGTTTCGTATATCTTCTGCAAGGTCATAAATAATTTGATAAGTACGTATTTCTACTTTTTCAGTTCGGGCTATATCTTCAATGTTTTTTGTTAAAGGCACATTAAATCCAAGAACAATAGCATTAGAAGCCGAGGCAAGAAGTATATCTGATTCCGTTATAGGTCCCGCTTCAGAGTGTAGAATAGTTATTTTAATTTCAGTCATTGGAATCTTTTCGATAACATCTTTTATAGCTTCAATAGAACCTACATAATCTGTTTTGATAATAAGTTTAATCTCTTGAATTGAACCTTTTTGTATCTCATCATACAAATCTTCAAGTGTAATCTTCTTTACTTCTGAAACTTTATCAGGTTTAGCTGCCTTAATATCGTCAATATATTTACGGGCAGCTTTTTCTGTGTCAAATACAAGAAATTTGTCGCCAGGGTTTGTTATGGCTTGAGTTCCAAGTATTTCAACTGGCGTTGATGGTCCAGCAACAGATAGCCTATTATTCCAGTCATCCATCATTGCTCTAACTTTGCCGTAGGTTTTACCAATAACAAAAAAATCTCCAACATTCAGTTTCCCTTTCTGTACCAGTACGGTTGTAATAGGACCTTTGGCTTTGTCCATATGCGACTCAATAACAGTTCCTTTAGCATTACCTGATGCATTAGCCTTCAATTCAAGGAGTTGTCCAATAAGAAGTACAATTTCAAGAAGTTCATCAATACCTTGTCCGTTTATTGCAGAGACGTTAACGATTTCTGTTTGACCACCCCAGTCAGCAGGAGTAAGACCTTGTTCGGATAATTGTTGTTTAACTCTATCAATGTTTATACCAGGTTTGTCTACCTTGTTTATCGCAACTATTATAGGTACATTTGCTGATTTAGCATGGTTTATAGCTTCAATGGTCTGGGGTTTCATCCCATCGTCTGCTGCAACTACAAGTATAACAATATCAGTAATAAAAGCACCCCTTGCTCTCATTGCTGTAAAAGATTCGTGACCAGGTGTATCTAAAAAAACTATAGAACCTTCAGGTAGATTCAACTTGTAAGCACCAATTTTTTGGGTAATCTGACCAAACTCTTTGTCGACTATACTACTTTTACGTATCGCATCCAGAATTGTTGTTTTTCCGTGGTCAACGTGCCCCATCAAAGTAACAACTGGAGCTCTTTCTGTTAAATTTTCATCAGATGCCACCGGTGGCGTTGCAGGTGGTGGTACAAATTTTTTTATTTCAACAGTATACCCAAAATGTTCACCTATATCTTTGATAGTTTCTTTGCCAGGGGACTGGTTTATGTTACCTACTACCCCTCTCATTAGAAGATACTTTAAAATATCTGCCGAACTAACATTAAGTTTTTGTGAAAGGATATTTATATCTTCAGTTCCTTCAAGTTGTACCACCTTTGTTTCTTTAGGTGCAACTGGCTCTTTTGGAACAGTTTTTTTTATTTCAGTTTTTTTCTTTTTTTCAACAGGTTTTTCTTCTTCTACAGTCTTTTTTGTGGCTTTTTTTGGTGCTTCATCTTTTTTCTTCAGTAAAAATGTCTCAATAATCTTTATCTCTTCATCAGATAATCCACTGATGCTCTTCTTGTTTTTTATTCCTTCCTTTTCAAGAATCGAAATAATCTCTTTAGACTTTTTATTGTGTTTCTTGGCTATCTGATATACTCTCATTTTCTTCCTTATTTTGATTTGAAATATGCAACTTAGCTTTTTGAATAACTTTGTTTGCAATATTTTCATCTATTGAAGGTATTTTAAGCAACGCTTCAACATTGGCTTCTGCAATAGATTTTATTGAGCTAAACCCGTATTTAGCAAGAAGGATAGCAGTTTCTTCGTCTATCCCTTTTATGGCAGTAGTTGCAGGTCGTCTATCACTTTCAAATTCATTCTTTTTAAAAACCCTTATGTCCCATCCCGTTAGTTTTGAAGCAAGCTGAACATTTTGCCCTTTCTTGCCTATTGCAAGAAAAATTTGGGCATCATCGACTATTACAGAAGCTATATTTTTCATTTTATGCAATATAACTTCCTTTGTTGTGGCAGGGCTAAGAGCGTTAGATATATATTTTTCAGGTTTTTCATTCCACAAAATTATTTCAATCTTTTCACCATTCAATTCTCTGGTAATATTTTTAATTCTTATAGCCTTGTCGCCTATACAGGTTCCAATAGGGTCAACGTTTTCTTCCTGACTAAAAACAGATATTTTGCTAATCTCTCCAGGAAACCTCGCAATATCTTTTATTACGATAATATCATCAGAAATCTCTGGAACTTCAAGTTTAAGAAGTTCCCTAACTAAATCGGGATGAGTTCTTGATACTATCAATTGATAAAACCCTCTATTAGGTTTTCTCACCTCTAAAAGAAAAGCTTTTAGGTAGTTACCTCTTTTATAGTTATCATTATGTAATCTATGGTGATACGGAAGGATAGCTTCGGTCTTACCAATAGATATAACAATGTTATTATCTTCAAATCGTTCAACTCGTCCGCTTACAATGGTATTCTCTATCTTCTTAAACTCGTGGTAAATAGTATTCTTTTCAGCTTCACGCAATTTTTGCATTATTACTTGCCTTGCAGTTTGCGCAGCAATTCTTTCCCATTGAAACGCAGGGGGCGGTATCTGCTCTCCATCCTCATTCAAAAAAAGTATTTCACCAGTCTCTGCATCTATCTTGATATTTATTGTAGTATCAAGTTCAGCTTTTTTTCTGTATACAGTAAGTAGACCGTTTTCAAGCGCACTAATAAGAAAACTTTTCTCAATACCTTTCTCTTTTTCCCAATAATTCAGAAGTGCCAATATTTCGCTTTTCATTAAAAACACCTCCAATCAATCCATTAGCTAAATTTCAATTACATCTATTTTAAGAGATTTGTAATCTAATGTCAAATAAGGTAAAATAAAGTTGTAACAAGATAACATAAAAGTATAAACAAACTTCAAAAAGAATAATGTTTTCCTTATAGTATGCTACCTCTAAGGTCTAACAATATTTTCAGTTAAATTAAATACTGACGTAAAAAAGGTTAAAGAGTAGCCCTCTCTTATTGTAATGATAAAACAACAAAATTTTAAAGAAGAATATAATGTATTATGTATATATAAGAGCGGGGAATATTCTTTTGAAGGGTTCCCTTGTGTAGGGAGCAAGTTTTGCCTTAAAGATGTGATGGGAAACGAGATACCAGATTCTTTTATTTCTATTACTCAAATAGAGTATATGAGGTTGAAACGAGGGTTTCGTTCTTATATTGAAATAAGAGTTTTTACTTCTCCAATAACAGCTTATACTGCCTTTTTATATTGTAGAAACAGAAGAGTTTTAAATAATATTGCTTTGGCAATATCGTTAAGAGGTAGGCTTAAACGAAATTTTTTAAAAAATGAATGGTTTGGAGAACCGTATAATAGATAGCAAAATATGGAATGGCAAAAACGAAGAGATGGATATTTAGGAAAAACAATAGTTGATATAAAAACTTTAAGAGTTTTGGATTCTTCTGATAGGGTGAGAAGATTTAGGGTCTGTACTGTTTTTAAGAATTTTGAATCTTTCTCTTCAATGCCCGCACAAGCAAGGCTTTTTAAGTCTGAAAATGGTTTTATAGGTGTTCTTGTGACTGGTAAAAATGAGGGATATGTAAAAGTTGGTAAAAATTTTCTTTTATTACAGGTTATTAAAACAGGGTTGAACTCGCTAAGTAAGAAAGCTTTAAAAGAGTTGCTTAAAAAAAGAAATATAGAACTTACAGATATTGATGGTACAACTGTGGGGTTAGAAAAATGAAAAAAAAGAATTATTCTCCTGAAGACGTTCTTTATAAGATAAAACAATTTGCAAAGAAAAAAAATATACAGGTATTTCTTGTGGGAGGTTATCTGCGTGACAAAATCCTAAAGAAGAAAAATAAAGATATTGATATTGTAATGGAAAATGATGCCCTTGCTTTTTCTAAAGAGTTTGCTTCAGAATATAGATTTCAACCGCCAGTATTTTACGGAAAATTTGGTACCTCAATGATTGAAATAGGAGGAGTGAAAGTTGAATTTGCAACTGCTCGTAAAGAGAGTTACCCTGAAGAGTCTCGAAAACCTTATGTAGATAAAGCGACCATTGAAGAAGATTGTTCACGAAGAGATTTTACTATCAACACCATAATGGAAAATCTTATTACAGGTGAAATTGTTGATATATTTGAAGGGAAACAAGATTTAAAAAACAAGATTGTAAGAACGCCAATTAATCCAAATAAAACTTTTTATGACGACCCTTTAAGAATTCTTAGAGGTATTAGATTTGCCACAAAATTGCGATTTGATATTGAAGAAGAAACTATTGAAGGAATGAAAAAAAATGTTTCGAGACTTAAAATTGTTAGTCAAGAAAGAATAACTGATGAGGTTCTTAAAACCATTGATTCTTACGTTCCTTCTAAAGGGTTTTACCTTATGGAAGAGATAGGAATACTCAATTTGATACTACCAGAGGTAAGTGAACTAAAAAAACAGGTAGCAGAGAATTGTAAAGAACTTTTTCCTCATACTTTAAAGGTAATGGATAATACAAGTAGAAGAACAAGAAATGTTTATTTAAAATTTGCAGCCCTTCTGCACGATATTGGAAAACCAAAAACTTTTAAAGAAGAGAACGGTAAAGTTAGTTTCCACAGGCACGAGTTTGTTGGAGAAAGAATGGCGTATAAGATTTGTAAAAGAATGAAAATTTCTGATGAACATACCCAGTTTATATGTTTTCTTATAAGGCACCATTTGAGACCGCACTTGCTTGCTAAGGAAAATCCTACCGATAGTGCTCTAAGAAGATTTATAAGAGAAATAGGGAAAAACTTTAAACCACTTTTTGTTCTTGCAAAATCAGATATTACAAGCGGTAACCCTGCAAGAGTGGAAGAAGCAATTGCTGGATTAGATTTTATTCAGAAAAGAATGGAAGAGATAAACAAAAAAGATAAATTAACATCTTTCAAACTTGCAATTGATGGGTATAAGGTTATGGAGATTATGGATTTTAGGGAAGGTAGAGAAGTTGGGCTTGTAAAAAACTATCTTGAAGAAATTGTGTTAGATGGTGCACTTGGAAATAGAAAGAGAGAGTTGACTAAATATTTAAAAGAAAATAGAGATATTATATTGGAATCTATTATAGGAAAAAAATGAATAAAAAAATAGTTTGGGCACCTTGGCGGATAGATTATATTACCGCACCAAAAGAAGAGGGTTGTTTTTTATGTAGATATCTTGAAGAAGAGACTAAAGATAAAGAAAATTTTTTGCTCTACAGAGGGAAATCTATGTTTATTACGCTAAACCTTTATCCATACAATAATGGTCATATTTTAATAGCACCTAATAGACATATCAAAGATTTTGAAGAGTTAACATCAGAAGAAGAATCAGAAAGTATGCAACTAATTAAAAAAACCATTAAAATTTTAAAGAAGGTTTTGAAAGCAGAAAGTTTTAATCTTGGTGTTAATATAGGAAAACCAGCAGGAGCAGGACTCGATTCTCACATACATTTTCACATTGTTCCAAGGTGGATAGGCGATACAAACTTTATGCCGG
This sequence comes from bacterium, assembly GCA_023230585.1. Classification (NCBI taxonomy): domain Bacteria; species bacterium. The sequence continues at coordinate 11,178 of JALNXB010000013.1, read as the reverse complement.
TTGTTGCTGATACTAAAGTAATTTCTCAGTCTTTGAAAGAACTTTACAACCAGTTAAAAAAAGAATTTGAAAGTTAACTTTTTTGCCTTCTCACCTTGAGGATTGTCCCGAGTACCTCCGAGGTTTGCAGAGAGGTTAATGGGATGAGGTATACCCGCCGAAGCCAACCTACGCTACAATACAAGCTTCGGCAGGTATACCTTGGCGTAGGTGGATGAGTCTTTATGCCGACTAAAATAAAACGTGAGACTCAACAATAGTGTATAGGATAAACTCGCCATAAAGTAGCAGTTAATATTCAGAATGTTTGTAAAAACTAAAAAAATTTTAAGGGGTCGGTAGTGTATATAGCAGACTTTCATCTACATTCAAAATATAGTTTAGCTACAAGCAAAGATATGGAATTAGAACAACTTTTGAAATGGGCTAAACTTAAAGGATTAAACCTTCTTGGTTCAGGCGATTTCACCCACCCTTTATGGTATCGTGAACTTAAAGAAAAATTAAAAGAGACCAATAAAGAAGGTATATATAATTATAAAGGGCTCGATTTTATACTTACTACCGAAGTCTCAAATATTTATAAAAAAGACGGAAAAACAAGGAAAATTCATACCATAATTTTTATCTCCAGTTTAGAGAAAGCCTCCATCCTTAACAAAAAATTAAAAAAATTTTCTGAATTAAATAGTAATGGGCGACCAATATTAAATATAGATGTAAAAGAACTTTTAAAAATAGTTAAGAACACCGATGCTCTCGGTTTTATTGTGCCAGCCCATATATGGACTCCTCATTATTCTCTCTTCGGTTCTTTTGATAGCGTAGAAGAGTGTTTTGAAGAGTTATCAGATGAAATTTTTACTCTTGAAACTGGTTTAGGTAGCGACCCTGCTATGAATAAGATGGTCTCAAGTCTTGATAAATATTCGTTTATTTCAAACTCTGATGCTCACTCTCCATATAAGATAGGCCGAGAAGCCAATGTGTTTGACTCACCGTTTTCTTTTAAAGAATTAAAGACTATTTTAAAGTTAAAAGATAAAAAAAGGTTTCTTTTTACAATTGAATATTTTTCCGAACAAGGGAAATATTATTTTGATGGTCATAAAAATTGTGGTATATGTTTACATCCAGAAGAATCTAAAAAACTAAACAATATATGTCCCTTGTGTGGAAAAAAAATTACAATAGGGGTTCTTCACAGAGTTTTAAACCTTGCTGATAGGAAATTGGGCGAGAATAATAGAGGTTTAATACCTTTTAAGAAGACTCTTCCTCTTTTGGATATTGTTGGCTCTTTAGAAAATAAAAACCCAAACACCGTATCCATAATAAGAAAAGTTGAAGATATGTGTACCTCTTTTGAAAGCGAGTTTTCTATTTTACTAAATATACCTATCCAAAACTTAAAAGGAAAAATAGATAATAATATTCTTCAGTTTTTAGATTCACTACGTAAAGGTAAAATCAAAATAATACCTGGTTGTGATGGACAATTTGGAAAATTGGAGACCTAACTTGAAAACAGAAAACAAATATGAAAGGAATGGAGTTGTAAGTTTTTTTCACCATATACTTATTAATAGAAGACGTTCTCTTTTGGTGAAACTTCTTTCTGTATATCTATTACCTTTGTCAATAATATATCTATTTATAATCACCTTAAAAAGGGCAACATCTAAACCAAAAAAATACTCTTTTCCTATTATCAGTGTTGGAAATATTCTTGTAGGGGGAACAGGTAAAACTCCTTTAGTAGCATATCTTTGCAACAAATTTAGATCAAACAATAAAGTTGTATTGATAGTTTCATCGGCAGTTGTGGAATCAACAAAAACAAAGTTTAATATTGATAGAAATGATGAAATAATTATGCTAAGAAACAGGTTCCCTAAAGCTCTTTTTAGTTCAAAAAAAGATATTAGTTTGAGGAATATTGAAAAAAAACCTATTTCAAAAAATTTGGTAGCAATAATAGATGATGGTTTTCAGACCTATAGAATAAAAAAAGATATAGATATAGTTTTAATTGATGCCTCTAACCCTTTTGATAACAGGTTGGTTATACCCTCTGGTTTTTTAAGAGAACCCTTTTATTACGCTAAACGAGCAGATATCTTTGTAATTACACATCCTTATATGGTGTCAAAAGAATGTTTGGCTAATTTGTCAAAAAGACTAAAAAAATTTAATAAACCAGTTTATATAATGGATTACAAAATAAAAGGTTTAAGGAATAGTAAAGATTCCATTGATATTAAAGAAATTGCTGGTAAAAAGATTACTGCAGTTGCAGGGATAGGTAACCCCCTCAACTTTTTTTCACTTTTAAAAAAACTTTCACCTTCCAAAATATATACCCATATCTACCCAGACCATTTTTCTTATACCCAAAAAGATATAGAAAATATTTCAAAAGAATATATTGCAAACAAGGTTGCCTATATCATTACAACAGAAAAAGATTATGTTAAATTAAAGAAAAATCTTGGCAATTTACCAGTATACTATTTAGATATATATAGTGTAATAAATAATTTTTCTGAAGAGTCTGATTTTGACACTTTAATTGATTCTATGTTAAAATAATAGTGTTATTTAGTTGCCTTCAACAAATCTTATCAAATTGCTAAAAAGGTAGTAGTGAATCTTGAATGAAAATCGTTAAAGTTTCAGTTTCAGAAAATTTTTAAGTCAAAAGTTATAGTTATTATATATCGTTTAATAAAAAATAAAATCATCCTTATATTTTATGTAAAACAAAAAAATCAATCAGGAGGGAAATATGGCTTTTGGACCAATAAAATTTGTTAATGACAAAACAAACGAGCTTAAAAAGAAGGTTGGGGATGAAAAAGTTATAGTTGCAACTTCAGGTGGGGTTGATAGTATGGCTTGTGCAATTCTTGCACATAAAGCAATTAGAGAAAATCTAATTGTCTTATACCTTGACAACGGGTTAATGAGAGAAGGAGAGAGCGAAGAAGTTAATGGGTATTTTACTAAATTTGGTATAGAGATGCAAACCTGGGACGTTAAAGAAAGGTTTTTTGAGGCACTAAAAGGCAAGACAGACCCAGAAGAAAAGAGGATATCATTTAGAGATGTATTTTATAGAACTTTAAGACAAGCAATCAAAAGTTATTCAGCTCACTATCTGATTCAAGGTACTATTGCTACAGATATAGTTGAAACTCAGAAAGGTATTAAAACTCAGCACAATGTTCTTTCTCAAATAGGTATTAACCCAGCCAATTACGGGCTTAAAATTCTCGAACCTTTAAAAGAGTTGTATAAACCTCAGGTTAAACTGGTAGCCAAACATCTTGGATTACCAATGAAAGTATATGAGAGAAAACCTTTTCCTGGTCCAGCCTTAGCAACAAGAATTATTGGTGAGGTTGTACCTGAGCGGGTAGAAAAGATTAGGATAGCTACAAAAATTCTTGACGATACAATAAGAGAAAGGAAAGCATTCCAAGTTTTAGCGGTGCTATTTTCAGACAGAGCAACTGGAATGATAGATGGTAAAAGAGTATATGGAGATGTGATTGCTATTAGAGCAGTTGAATCAAAAGATGCTATTACAGCAAAACCGTGTAGAATTTCTTGGACAAGACTTGAAAAAATAAGAGATAGAATACTTGCTGAGGTCCCTGGTGTTGTTAAAGTTTTGTATGATATAACCCCTAAGCCACCAAGCACAATAGAATATATTTAATATACACTTAATTTTTCTTGGTTTTTAATTTAATAAGTAAGCGAGGTTTTTTGAAAAAATGTCATTAAAATTGAAAAGCAGACTAATTTTAGAAACAGGCGAAGAGATTGAGGGTTTCAAGGTTTTAAATGAAGAAAATATTGCGATAGGAAAAGTTGTTTTTGATACAAGAGTTGTTGGGTACGAAAAAATATTGTCTTGTCCTGAGTATAAAGATAAATTAGTATGTTTTTCTTATCCTTTAGTAGGTAATTATGGTATCAATTATGAAGACTTAGAAACTAAAGAAATTTTTCCAAAAGGACTAATTATTTCCGAACTTAGTTCTACTTACAGTAATTATAGGGCTGACTCTTCTTTTTTTGACTTTATCTCAAAAGCAAAAACGTCTATTATCTCCCAGGTAGATACCCAATATATCACAAAAAAAATTAGAGGAGAGAAGAACCTGTGGGGAGCAATCGTTTCTTCAAATGTTGATACTAGCGAAGTTATCTCAGAAATTAAGAGAAAAAAAATAGAATCTCTTAAACTGTTTTCAGGAGCAGATGCTTCAAATGAAATAGTGTCTGATACATTTCAAACAAAAGAAAAAATATCGGTTCTGAATCTTGGCATAAAAAAGAGTGAAATAACCAACCTTCAATCTTCGGGGTATAAAATAAAAATTCTTAATTTAGAAGATGATAATATACTTAAAGAAATAAGTTCATCTCAAGCTCTATACATCACCTCTGGTTCAGAAAACTATTCTATAATGAAAAAGGCTTACAATATAGTCAGAGAAGTAGTAGGCAAACTTCCAATTTTTGGGACAGGGCTTGGGCATCTTATTTTAGGGCAGATTTTAGGTGGCAAAATATTAGAAGATTGTGTCAACCACTACGGTATAAACCTTCCAGTTGTAAACCTTGTAACAGAAAAAAATTTAATTACTGAACAGATGCACAGTTTTGTTTTAGACAAGATGACCATTCCAGAAGAAAAAATTACTTATTTACACCTTAATGATAAAACAATTGAAGGTTTAACCGATAAGCAAAAACAAATAATTTCTGTAAGTTTTATACCTCAAGAAGAAGATTTTCAATCGTTTTTTTCTATTATAAAGGAACAAAATGGCAGGTAGAAAAGATATACATAAAATTATGATAATAGGTTCAGGACCAATAATTATTGGTCAAGCGTGCGAATTTGATTATTCTGGTTCCCAAGCTTGCAAAGCCTTAAAAGAAGAAGGGTATAAGGTTGTTCTTGCTAACAGCAACCCTGCAACTATTATGACAGACCCAGAAATGGCTGATGCTACTTACCTTGAGCCCCTGACAGTTGAAATGCTTATAAAGATTATAGAAATAGAAAGACCAGATGCGATACTTCCAACTATGGGTGGGCAGACAGGATTGAACCTTGCAACTTTTCTTGATAAAGAAGGGGTTTTACGAAAGTATGGTGTTCAGGTTATTGGAGCAGATATTCAAACTATTGCCATTGCTGAAGACCGAGCTCTATTTAAAAGCGCAATGCTTGATCTTGGGTTAAAGGTTCCTGAGAGTGTTCTTACCCGAAGTTTTGCAGAAGGAATGAAGATTTCTGGTAGACTTGGGTTCCCTTTAATACTTAGACCAGCTTTTACGCTCGGTGGCACAGGTGGGTCTATTGTATACAATTTTGAAGAACTTGAAGAAAAACTTGAATATGGACTTGAAGCAAGCCCTATAAGCGAAGTTTTAATTGAACAGTCAGTATTAGGTTGGAAAGAGGTTGAGTTTGAAGTTATGAGGGACCATCTTGACAATGTTATTATGGTAACTTCTATGGAAAACCTTGACCCTATGGGAGTTCATACAGGGGATAGTGTGGTTGTTACACCGGTTCAAACTCTTAGCAGAATAGAGTACGAAAGACTTGTGTCATACTCAAAAAGAATTATAAGAAAGATAGGAGTGGTGGGTGGCGCAAATATTCAATATGCAGTTAACCCTAACAGTGGAGAAGTTTCTGTTATAGAGGTTAATCCGCGAGTATCAAGAAGTTCTGCTCTTGCTTCTAAGGCAACAGGTTTTCCTATAGCAAGAATTGCTTCAAAACTTGCTGTTGGATTCACACTCAAAGAGGTAGAGAACCAACTTGTAGGAAATACGAACTGTTTTTACGAACCAAATATTGATTACTGTGTTTTTAAGGTTGCCAGGTTCACTTTTGAAAAATTTCAGGCAGCAGAGAGGGTTATAGGAACTTCAATGAAAGCTGTTGGTGAGGCTATGTCAATAGGTAGAAATTTTAGAGAGGCTTTACAGAAAGGCATACGTTCTCTTGAAATCGGTAGATTTGGGCTTGGATGTGATGGTAAAGATAGGTGGAATATCCACCATAATTTTACCGATGATGAAAAAGGATATATTAAAAAGAAAATCTCGGTAGCAGACGATGAACGATTGTTCTATTTAAGATATGGTATGTTGGCTGGTTTATCAATAGATGAAATTTATAAATTATCTAAAATTGATAAATGGTTTTTGGAAAATATAAAACAGATAGTAGATCTTGAGCGAGAAATTTCTCATCACAGTAACATTGAAAAGATATCTTTTAATCTTTTAGAGGAAGCAAAAAAATCTGGTTTTTCTGATTTTCAATTGGCAAAAATTTTAAATATAACCGAGGCTGAAGTTCGTAATGAAAGAAAAAAAAGAAATATCACCAATGTCTATAAATTGGTTGATAGTACTGCTGGAGAATATAAAGCAGAAAAACCTTACTATTATTCAACATATGAAAAATATGATGAAGGTAGGTATTCAAAAAATAAAAAAGTTGTTATTCTTGGAGGCGGGCCAAACAGAATAGGTCAAGGTATAGAGTTTGATTACTGTTGTGTACATGCCTCTTTTGCTCTCAGGGAAGAAGGGTTTGAAAGTATAATGGTAAATTGTAATCCAGAAACTGTTAGTACTGACTATGATACTTCTGATAGACTATATTTTGAACCGGTCACTGTTGAAGATGTGATGAATATACTTGATAAAGAAAAACCTGATGGAGTAATCCTTCAGTTCGGCGGGCAGACTCCGTTAAATCTTGCTATTCCGCTACAAGAAGAAGGAGTAAATATTCTTGGCACAACCCCCGAGGCAATTGATATAGCAGAAGATAGAGAAAAATTTAGACAACTTTTAGATAAACTTTCAATAAAACAGACACAGAACGCAACTGCAAGTTCTTTTATAGAAGCAGAAAAGATAGCTGCTCGTATAGGGTATCCTGTCCTTGTTAGACCTTCGTATGTTCTTGGAGGTCGTGCGATGGAGATTGTTTACGACACAGAGGCGCTTGAATCCTTTATGCATAAAGCAACGGCAATATCTCCTGAACACCCTATACTTATAGATAAATTTCTTGAAGACGCAATAGAGGTAGATGTTGACGCTGTTTGTGATGGTAAACTGTGTGTTATTGGCGGAGTTATGGAGCATATAGAAGAAGCTGGTGTTCATTCTGGAGATAGCGCTATGGTGATGCCGCCTTATAGTGTTGATGAAAAAGTTATTGCAGAAATAGAAGAATCTACTAAAAAAATTGCGTTAGACCTTAATATAAAAGGCTTAATAAATATTCAATATGCTGTTAAAAATAGTGAGGTCTATATTCTCGAAGTTAATCCAAGGGCTTCAAGGACAATACCATTCATTAGTAAAGTTATAAATGTTCCTTTAGCAAAAGTTGCAACCAAAATTATGACAGGTAAAACCCTTGAACAGCAGGGATTTACCAAACCAATAAAACCAGAATTTTTTGCTGTAAAAGAGTCTGTTTTTCCTTTTGCAAGATTTCAAGGAATAGATGCAGTTTTAAGTCCTGAGATGAAATCTACTGGCGAAGTTATAGGATTGGATAGAAGTTTTGAAATGGCTTACGCTAAAAGTCAGTTAGCTGCTGGACAAAACTTACCTGTGTCTGGTTCAATTTTTATAAGCGTAAAAGATAAAGATAAACCTCTTGTTCCCGCTATTGTAGTTGGTTTTCAAGAATTGGGATTTGAAATATTTGCCAGTTCAGGAACAGGTAAATATCTTCTTGAAAAAGGAGTAGAGGTTAAAGTTATCCCAAAAGTGTATGAAGGTGAAAGACCTAACATTGTTGATTATATGAAAAATGATAAGATATCTCTTATCATTAATACTCCTTCAGGTAAAAAACCAAAAAGCGATATAATTTCTATTAGAAGTATTGCCGTTAGTAGAAATATCCCTTTAATTACTACTATACCCTGTGCTAAAGCATCCCTCATTGCAATTAAAAAAATTAAAGAGAAGGATATAGGTGTTCAAAGTATTCAGGAATACCACCGTGAACTAAAAAAATAAAAAAAATTGATTAAATCTTATATCCTTTTTACCACGATAACAACTAAATTTTAAAGTGAAGGTGTTATTGATTTTGTGGGTGGGGGAATGGTATATGTAGTAATTAAATGAACTTATTAATCTTACCTAAGGAGGTATTTATGGGCAAAATCAGAATAATCCCTTGTCTTGACATTAAAGATGGAAGGGTTGTAAAGGGTGTGAATTTTGAAAATCTTTCAGAAATTGGTGACCCTATCAAACAGGCTTCTTTTTATAACGAAGAAAAAGCAGACGAACTTGTTCTTCTGGATATATGTGCAACAAAAGAGAAGAGAAAACCAATATTTGATATAGTACGACAAATAAGTGAAAAAATTTCTATCCCTATAATTGTTGGAGGAGGCATTAAAAATGTTAAAGATATAGAAGAACTTTTTAATGCTGGAGCAAGTAAAATTTCTATTAATACATCTGCAATGCAAAATCCATCTTTAATTGAAGATGGCGCAAAAAAATTTGGTAGCGAAAGAATAGTTGTTGCTATAGATGGCAAAAAAACCACTCCAGAAAGGTGGGAAGTTTTTATTGAAGGCGGTAAAACATCTACTGATGTGAATGTTGTAAACTGGGCGAGGGTTGTTGAAAGTCTTGGTGCTGGTGAAATTTTGCTTACCAGTATGGATACAGACGGGACTAAAAAAGGTTACGACATAACAATGACTCAAACCGTATGTGATTCTGTCAACATACCAGTTATAGCTTCAGGTGGAGCAGGGACCCTTGAACATATACATCAGGTTTTAACTGAAGGTAAAGCTTCGGCTGTTCTACTTGCTTCACTTTTGCATTATAAAACCTTAACTATAAAGGAAATTAAAACGTTTCTTCAAGAGAAAGGTATAGAAATTTCGCTATAGCCAAAGGTTAATGGAGAGTATAAGAATAAAGAGGAACAAAAGGCTTGAACCTTTTGTTAACAGCCCGATTCTTGCTTGAGGTGTAGTAGCACCTCGTAATTCGTTCATATCCCATACTTTTTTACTGGAAGAAAAGACAAAGGCAATGATAAAAGCATAAAAGAAAAGCGTATGGGGCGTCTACTCACTCTGCTACTACGGTGCATACACTTCCCCTTTTTTGCCTTCTCCCTTTGGGGATGTTTGGGGTAGTAAGTCAACAAGAGCTTGCATAGAAGTTAATGGGATGAGGCTTGTCCGAGTATCTCCAGGGGTGTTATTGCCAGTGTCGCTTAAAACGAGGGGATTTTTACTTCTCTGTTATAAGATAAGATTTCCCATATTCGCACTGTAATTATACTTATATGGCAATCCAACACTTTGTATGGAAGCATTTTAAACTACAAATTTGAATTAAACAAACATACTTTTTTTCAATGAAAATACTAATACTTGATGATGGATATAAGGGCAATTTTAACCAATCTTTAGGTATTGCTAAATGGTTTCCTAAGGGTCAATTAAATATAATCAATGTTACATTAAAAGGACCTCAGTACAGTTTGTTTGGTAGGAAAGGTAAATCTCCTTTTTCTGTAAAAATAGTTGCTATACTCTCTTTTTTTGGTGCTTGGACACTTGCTAAAAGATGCCTCAGATTTATTTGGGATGAAAGTTACAAGATAGATAAAAAAGAGTTTGACCTAATTATTTCTGCTGGTTCAATGTTGGCTCCAATAAACCTGGTCTTAACAAAAAATCTAAATAGAGCAAAATCGGTAAACATTATGACCCCATCAATGATACGTCTAAAACTTTTTGATTTTCTTGTAATCCCTTACCACGATTATTTAAAATTAAGAAAGAAGAATTTGCAAAATTTGATTGTTACTCTCGGCGCTCCAAACACTCTAACCGATAATCTGCTTTTTTCCAAGAAAGATGAGTATGAGAAAAAATTTAAAGTTGATAAAACAAAAAAAACAATAGGGGTACTAATTGGAGGAGATGACCAGAACTATAAAATTTCATACTCTTATGTCAAAACTCTTACAGATACACTCTTTTCAGAAAAAAACAGATATAATTTTATTTTTACTACTTCGAGAAGGACAGATACAGATGTGGTTCAATTTCTCAAACAACGTTTGTTAGAAGAGCCCTCTGTAATATATTCAGAGTTTCCTGAACATTCAACTCATTCGTTGTACCCCCAAATATTAAGTCTTTGTGATTTTATTATAGTAACAGAAGATAGTGTTAATATGGTTTCAGAAGCGTCTTCTCTTGGAGTTCCTGTTCTTATTATTCAGGTTGAACGAAAAAAGAAGAAAAAACTTATTTTTGATTTTACAATTGAAAAGTTTGTAGAAAAGGGATACTCTGAATATGTTTCCTTAGACAAACTTGGTTCTCTTTATTCCAAACTTAGGTCCACATCACCAATAAATAATAAAAAACTTAGAGAGGCAGAGGAATGTGCTCAAAAAATATTAGAAAAATTGAATTAAAGAAAATTCTTATAATTGGGGCTAAAAAGGCGTCAGATAATCTTTTGCTTACACCCTCTATAAAAAAAATAAGGGAAACATTTCCAAACGCAAAAATAGATATTGTTACATCTGTTTTATCAGAGGAACTTCTTGTTGATAGCACAATATTCGAAGAACAGTTCTTTTACGATAAAGAGAACATCTTTAAGTTTATCAGAAAAGTTCGTGGCATAAGATATGATTTAATAGTTGCTTTTCATTTACCTTTTTTACCATACATACTGAGAGGTAAATATAAACTTTCGTTCTTCCTGAAAAGTTCTTTTTCTGAAAAGGTTTTTACTCACGAAAGCGAACGTATGCTCAATTTTATTGAACCTTTTTTTGGTAAAGAGAATAACATCAAGTTATATTTTAACTCAACAAAAAAAAATAAAGATAAAATAGAAAAACTAATGAAATCTTTTGGAATAAAAAATTCTGATGTGGTAGTAGTCGTTAACCCGGGGAAGTTGGGGACAAGAAAAAACTTTAACGAACAACTTTTTATTGAAATAATCGAAGAACTTTTTAGAATATATGACTTAAAAACAGTTATTGTTGGCACACATTTAAAAGAAAAAGATATTCAAAAAATATTATATACTTTCAAAGGT